>JBEPWY010000273.1:0-5387 GCA_041642185.1 Marivirga sp. | reverse complement strand
TGATAATCAAAGGAATATTTATCTGTATCGGTTTGAAGCATGTTATACTATATTATGTTTAGAGAGGTGTGAAAAATGTGTTAATTGTCCTACTTCAATCCCTGCAGCTGCTGCTTGTCATCCTGGTCGCCTTTTTATTTAAAAAAGCAGCTATCCCTTTTTTACAATCTTCAGAGGCACGGGCTTTGGCATTTTGTTCAGCTGCATATTGCAATCCTTCTTCCAATCCTTTCTCCTGCACTTCGGCTATCATTTGCTTAGTAAAAGCCATCGACTGACCTGAATTTTGAGTTATTAATTTTTGTGCAAATTTCTCCACATGGCTAACAAGCTCCTCAGCGGGAATAACAGCATTGACAAGGCCAAAATTTTGTGCCTGCTCAGCGGTATAAAGCTGGCCGGAAAGCAACAACTCCTTGGCTTTTCCCTCCCCTATTTTCCTTAAAAGGAATACTTTCACTATGGCAGGAATGAATCCTATTTTCACTTCGGTATAACCAAACTTAGCTTCAGGAACTGTATATGAAAAATCACAAACTGTTGCCAGTCCGCAACCACCAGCCAACGCATGGCCCTGCACTTGAGCAATTACAACCTTAGGGAAGGTATAAATGGTATGAAAAAGCTCTTTCAGATGGTTTGAATCTTCCAGGTTTTCTTCATAAGTGTTATTTTGTAAACCTTGAATATAAGCCAGGTCAGCTCCTGCACAAAAAGCTTTTCCTTCAGCACGCAGCACAATTACTTTGGCCTCATCATCTGCTTTCAATTCCATAAAAGCTTCTTTAAGCTCTGCAACAAATTCATAACTTAAAGCATTGCGCTTGTCAGGTCGGTTTAAGGTAATATATCCTATTCTGTTTTTTACTTCAACTTTAGTAAATTCCATTATTGTATTTTTAATTCAAAAGCTCCTTTTTCACTTACGACATAAAAGTCGACATTTTCTTCCTCAAAATTAGCTTTTAACTTTTGAATGATAAAATCTGAATTGGATGCATCTATAATAACTTTTTCAGGAAGAAATAATTGATAGATTTGCTGAGGCTTATAAACTGCATTATTGCTTATGATTAGCAAATCAATTGGTACAGGTTCTTTTATAATTAATGTATCACCAATTTTCTCATCCCAAAGAGCGATTTTTTTATTTTGCCAGACAGTAACATCGATTCCGTTCCAGTTTTTGAAAATTTCATTTTGTTTCGAAGGATCGAAATCATCAGGGTCAAAATCTGCAATTCCTGCTTGTAAATAAGCAGGATAGATATGAAACCTTAGCTTACTTTTATCTTCAGCCAATTCCTCTGATACTTTTAAAAACTGATTAAAACCAACCCTAAAATCAACAGCTGTGGAATATCCAGTATCAAAAACAGTTAATTTTCTGACTTGATAATTCTCTATTTGGCGAGCAATAATTGAAGATGAAAAAGCAACACATAGAATAAAAGTAGCTATTGTATAATAAAATTTGCGTTCTATGATAAGGAAGGCGATGCATAATAACATCAGGTAAAGTAGCCATGCTTCTGTTGGTGTAATAAACACCCCTTCAATAGTACTTGCGGGGAAAATATTTAATCCGAACACTAAATAATTGACAAGCTGTATAAAATAATCTAATAAGGTGCCCCATATAACAGCTAAAGCAGGTAGTATTGAAAAAACAAATAAAAGCAATGTACTGTAGAGAATAATAAAAGCCGCGGGTATTACCACTAAGTTTGATAGGAAAAAATAAGTAGGAAACTGATGGAAATACAATAAACCCAAAGGGGCAGTGGCTAATTGAGCGGCAATGGAAACACAAGTTATAGCCCAGATTTTATCGGCTAAGGAATTTTCGAATTGCAGTAAACGATAAATTTTCGGTTGAAAAAAAACTATCCCCAAAACAGCGAAATAAGATAGCTGAAAGCCTACCGAAAAAAGCAGATACGGATCATATATCAGTAAAACAAAAGCTGATAAAGCCAATGTATTATAAATATTGGTTCGCCTTCGCGATGCCTGGGCCAAAATAATAAAGCTAAACATAGTTACCGCTCGCAAAACAGAAGGAGAAAGCCCTGTGATAAACGCATAAAACCACAAAAAAGAGAGGCTAATAACTACAAAGTATATTCGCCCATACTTCTGATTACGCCATTTCTTCAACAGAAAAGTCATTATTATAAAGATGATTCCTACGTGTAATCCACTTACCGCTAAAACATGCATGGCGCCTGCAGCGGCATAAGCATCTCGTAACTCATTATCCAGTTCATTTTTAATTCCTAAGGTTAGCGCCTTAGCTATTGCCAATGAGCGTGGACTGCCTATATATTTCTCCAGTTGCAACTCCAGAAAATCGGATGTATTGAAAGAGGCAGTCACTAATGAATTTCCTGTGTTTCTTTTTACAATTAAAAAATTATGTTGTGGTACATACTGTTGATGGTACACCTGGTCATTTGCTAAAAAGCTTCTATAATCAAATTCATAAGGATTGGAAGGTGGTTTTAATTCACTTAGCTTTCCGTTTACCAGCACTACATCACCATATCTAAAAGTTTTAGATATGCTATCCTTTTCAAAGTAGAGCATTGTCTTCCCAATTACATTATGCCATTTCCCTTCTATTTTTACTTTTGAAACAGATGCCTTATAACCAAAGGTTTTGTCGGTGCTTTTTCCTCCATTGATCAATTCTGCCTCAAAAGCTTGAATGCTTTCTTCATTAACATGGACTAAATGATGGGCTTGATGCTTTTCTGCCTGCCACCAGGTATTCAGATAGCCAAAACTGAAGCAAAATATAAATGCGAGTATACTTAAAGAAAAAGATTGAGTCTCTTTAAATTGCTCATTTCTGAACAGTTGAAATATAAAGTATAGAAGTGCAGTGGAAACAAATAAGGGGAGTAATAGCCAATAGTATTCCGGAAAATAAACGCCGGAGACAATACCCATTAACATAAAAAGGATAAACCGAACAAAGGGATACCTGTTCCATGTTTGCTTCATGCTAACAATAATAACACATACAATCGTATAAGTAAAGGATTGGAATAATATTTATTTTCTGGGGACAAATATATTTTTTACATTCTCAAAAAAATGACTTAGATAAAAGTAGAAGTAATTTCTTACTTATCGCTTTATTATTTTTTACATGATTTTAGATTTTCATCCCCCCTAAATTTAGGTAGTGGTTATAGCATCAAAGGGTGGGGATATAGCATTAATTGAGATGCCCAGCTTCAAAATTGTTTCTGTTAAATTATCAGGTATTTACCCTTAAAATTATTTACTTTGTCTTTTAAAATAAATAAAATAATATGGCTTCAGGTTTTTTTGCCATCTTAGATGATGTGGCTACACTGATGGACGATGTGGCGAGCATGACCAAAATTGCAGGAAAGAAAACCGCAGGTCTTTTAGGGGACGATTTGGCTGTAAATGCAGAAAAAGCTTCCGGTTTTATCTCTTCCAGGGAGCTGCCGGTGCTTTGGGCTATTACCAAAGGTTCATTGCTCAATAAAGTAATTATTTTGCCCGTTGCCTTTTTATTGAGCGCATTTGTTCCCACAGCCATTATCATTATTTTGGTGATTGGAGGGCTATACCTGGCTTATGAAGGGGCCGAAAAAATATATGAGTTCCTGGTGCCACATTCTCATGAAGCAGTTTCTCCGGTAGTTAAAAAGCTTACCAAAGAGGAAATACTGGCTATTGAAAAAGAAAAGATAAAATCTGCTATTGTCACTGATTTTATCCTATCAGTAGAAATAGTGATTATAGCATTAGGCGCTGTAACAGAGGAATCGTTGCAAATACAGATTGGGGTGGTAACCATCATTGCGCTGATCGCCACTGTTGGTGTTTATGGTACCGTGGCACTCATAATCCGCATGGATGAAATGGGACTCAAGCTGATAAACCTCAATGACGAAAAAAATACCTTTTCCGATAAAGTAGGTAGGTTTTTGGTAGCGGCCTTACCTAAAGTTATTAAAAGTCTCACGGTAATAGGCACTATCGCGCTGTTGCTGGTTTCCGGAGGCATATTTGTTCATAACCTGGAATTTATCCATCACCTGGGAGAAAGCATTAACATTCCTGGTATACTATTTGAATTTCTGGTTGGGTTAATCGTTGGAGCGGGAGTATTGTTGCTTGTAATGACGGGCAAGAAGTTGTGGAAATTGATGAAGAAGTAGCGAGCGCTTATCGATAAACTGTTTGATTCTAGAAATTTAACCCTGATTATTCAGGTGAAAAGTATCCTCACGCCAATTCAATGGATTATTTTTGATGTATTCTGAAATGCGAACAAATGATTTTTCATCACGGATAATATGATCATGAAACCGTGCCTGCCACGCAAAATCAGGATTGATGGATCGTGCACGAACGGTTACGCCCGTTTTAAAACCCCGGATAATGGATGACAAATTTTTGGATTGCGGCCCGAATTGGTTGGGACGTGATGCATCGCGTCTCTACAATTCGATTCACGGTTTGAATTATATTCATTATCACCAATCCCTATAATTCCATGGAAATGATTGGGCATCACAATAAATTCACCCCTAGCCAAATTCATATCAGGTCTCATCTCAAATGTTTTGACCCATTCTGATTCTACAATTTTTCCGACATCATTTGAAATCATTGCCCTATTCTTAATATGTCCAAAAAACATTCTCTGTTCTATGTGCAGATGGTCACAAAATACTGCGCATTCGCACCATAATTCCAATTTTTAAACCGGGCAGAATCTATTCTGTATTTATTTTGGAATTTATCGGGCATAATTTAGGCTATCAAATAAATAGAGGGGTTATATAATATTTTTCAAATTTCTAAATATAAAAAACCGCAGTTGCGTGACTTGCCAAAGTAGTATAAAGGAGAGAGAATAAAACCCTCTAGCCCTCCATTTCCATCTGATAATGCATAATATTACATTCCTCAAACTGCTCCCCTACTTTTTCAAAGCCAAAGCGTGAATAAAGAGATACAGCAGGTAACTGGGCATGCATATACAATTTCTTGCCTTTAGCCTCAGGCTTTTCCTTAATATTATCTAAAACAGCTCTTACCAAAGCCTGCCCTGCTCCTTTTCCTCTGGCTGATTTTAATACAGCAAACCTCTCTAGCTTAATGCCATTATCGGTAAAGCGCCAGCGAGCAGTTCCACAAGGGTTACCTTGTTCATCCTTTGCTATAAAATGGATTGAACTCTCTTCAAATTCATCATATTCTTCTTCCGAAGCTACTTTTTGTTCTTTAACAAATACTTCTTCCCTTATGGAAAAGATTTGTTTTAATTCTTCCGGGGTTTCAACTGTTTTTACTGTAATCATTTATCGTCTAATTCTGAAGCGTCATGTTTATCG
>JBEPWY010000272.1:0-5414 GCA_041642185.1 Marivirga sp. | reverse complement strand
AAAGTAACTGAAATGCAGGAACAGTCTGAGCAGTTGCGATCACAGGAAGAAGAAATGCGCCAGAATATGGAAGAATTGCAGGCTACTCAGGAACAGCAGGAGAGACAAGAACAAGAATTGAGGCAAAAATTGGATGAATTACAAGCAGAAAAGACGGCTCTAGAAGAAAGAGAAAAGCAATTACTGCAGGAAATGGATGTACTTAAAGGCTAAATTTCTTCAAATCAACCTATATAAAAATAATACCTTTTAAATAATAGTTTGAAATATATAAGCTATTTCAGTTACTTTTGGATTTAAAATTATTAACCGTGAATATACTTACCGCTAGAAACCTTAATAAGTCCTTCCATAAAAATGTGGCACTAAAGGACCTGAATTTAGAAATACCCAAACAATCTATTTTTGGATTGTTAGGACCTAACGGAGCAGGGAAGAGTACTTTTATACGTATAGTAAATCAAATTATACATTCCGACTCAGGCCAGATATTTATTAATGAGAAACCTTTAGCTCCTGAGCATATTGGAACCATCGGTTATTTGCCAGAAGAGAGAGGTTTGTATAAGAAAATGAAAGTTGGAGATCAGCTTTTGTACCTGGCTCAATTGAAGGGCTTATCCAAAAAAGAAGCTAAAACCAGGATAAAAGCATGGCTGGAAAGATTTGAAGCCATGGAGTGGCTAGATAAAAAAGTGGAGGATCTTTCTAAAGGAATGCAGCAGAAGGTGCAATTTATAGCCACCGTAATGCATGAGCCTGAATTAATTATTCTTGATGAACCATTTTCAGGATTTGACCCCATAAATGCCAATTTAATTAAAGATGAGATTTTAGCTTTAAGGGAAAAGGGAAGTACCATAATTTTCAGTACCCACCGAATGGAATCTGTAGAAGAATTATGCGATCATATTGCATTAATTAATAAGGCGGAAAAAATACTGGACGGCGAAAAAACGGCTATTAAAGAGCAATTTAAATCCCATATTTTTGAAGTTAATTATACAGGAAGCGAAATAACGTCCAACGCACAGTTCGAATTGCTTTCTTCTGTGAAGAGAGCTGATGGAGTGAACGAAGCAAAAATTAAAATATCTGATGATACATCTTCCAATGATTTACTGATGACATTAATGAACCAATCAGTAAGTATCGTGTCATTTAGAGAGGAAATCCCATCAATAAGTGATATTTTCATCAAGTTAGTTCAGGGTGATAATGTTGAAAATAAAATCTTAGCTTAAGCAGTTTAAACTATCAAAAAATGAGTAAAATAGGTTTAGTTATAAAAAGGGAATTTGAAAGCAGAGTAAAAAAGAAAAGCTTTCTTTTAGCGACCATTTTGGTGCCTTTACTTTTTCCTGCCGTGCTTGGCGGCATGGTTTATTTTGCCATACAAGAGCAAAAAAATGCAGAGCAGCAAACCGTATATGTGGTAGATGAAGGTAATAATTTGGAATTTGAAGATGACAAAAAGTACGCTTTCACCAATCTTAATACAGATTTAGAAACCGCTAAAATTACTTTTAACGAGAGTGAAGCTTACGCCTTATTGTATTTGCCAAAAATGGATTTAACCGATCCTGCGGGAATGGTATTATATGCCAAGAAAAACCCTAGTCTGCAAGCAAGTTCTTATTTTGAAAATAAAATTGAATCTCAGGTAAGGGATAAAAAATTACAAGCTTCCGGTATCAGTGAGGAACAACTAAATGATTTAAAAACTAATATTTCCTTAAGGGCTGTAAATATTTCTGAAACCGGTGAAGAAAAAGCCAGTAGTGCAGGAGTAGCTTACGGAATTGCCTATGCCTTCAGTTTATTGGTATATCTGTTTGTCTTAATTTATGGTAATCAAATTATGCAGGGGGTAATAGAGGAAAAATCAAGTAAGATTGTTGAAATCATTGTTTCCTCAGTAAAGCCTTTTCAGTTGATGTTAGGTAAGGTAATAGGGGTGGCCTCTGTTGGTTTACTACAATTTACTATTTGGGTGGTACTCATTTTTGTACTTTCTACAGCTGTTTTATCTGTTTTTGGATTAAATCCGGCAGATATGCAATCAGCCCAGCAAAGTATGAGCGGAATGTCTAATGGTATGGGCGGATCTGATCAGGAATCGGTAGAAGCAATTATGAGTAATCCGGAGATAAATCAAATGATGCAAATAGTTTATGATATTCCATATGTATACTATCTATCTGTATTTATTTTCTTCTTTGTTAGTGGTTATTTATTATATGGTGCTTTATTCGCAGCGGTGGGTTCTGCAGTAGATAATGTGTCTGATGCGCAACAATTTACTTTGCCCATCACACTGCCAATGATTATTGGATTCTTTGGAACCTTTATGTTTGTTATGCCTGAGCCTGATGGAAATGTCAGTTTCTGGTTATCTATCATTCCGTTTACTTCACCAATAGCTATGATGGCCAGAGTAGCATTTGGTGTGCCGACCTGGGAGCTAATATTAAGTATGGTTTTAATGGTAGTAGGGTTTCTTTTAACTATTTGGATTGCAGGAAGAGTCTACAGAATAGGAATATTGATGCATGGTACTAAAGTTAATTTTAAGACTTTAGTAAAGTGGATGAGAACAAATGCCTAGAAATAATAAAAGGGGAATAATCATTAACTTTTAATTTTGATTCTTCCCCTTCTTTACAAATAGATCAATGTCATTTTATTAGGATATCTTTCATTCCGAATAAAACACCCTTTTAACCCGGTCACTTACATTGGTCAATATTTCGTAAGGTATGGTGTCAATTGCTTTGGCTAAATCTGAAAGAGTAGGATTTTCTCCAAAAACAATTACTTCATCGCCCACCTTACAGTCAATATCGGTTATATCCACCATACACATATCCATGCTTACATTCCCTATCACTGGAGCTAATTGTCCATTAATGTTTACTTTTCCAATACCATTACTAAATTTCCGATTAAAGCCATCGGCATAACCTATTGCGATAGTAGCGATTTTAATGTTTTTTTCAGCTACACCTTTCCTTGAATAGCCAATAGTTTCTCCTTGCTTGAGGTGTTTTATCTGAGATATTACTGTTTTTAAAATAGAGGCTGGTTGTAAGCTGTCTTGGTGTAACTGTGTGGCATCATAACCATACAATCCTACGCCAATTCTTACCATATCAAATTGAAAATCAGGAAAACGAGAAATGCCGGGACTGTTTAATAAATGTAAAATGGGCTTATAATTTAAAACATCAATAATTTCTTCTGACATTTTTTTAAAAGCGAAAGCTTGCTTGGCAGAGAATCCATTATGCATAGCTTCGTCGGATCCTGCTAAATGACTAAATATGGAAGCTATTTTTAATTGCGGGTTTTTTCTCAATAATTCAAATAATAAGCTCATTTCATGCTGTTCGAAACCTAGCCTGTGCATGCCGGTATCCAGCTTTATGTGCACTTTGGCTTGAACTCCCCTTCCTCTTATAAATGAAGCATAATCAGAAAATAATTGTTCACTGTACAGTTCTGGTTCAAGATTGTACTGTGCCAATAACTCGAAAGAAAGTGCTGTAGGATTCATCACCATAACAGGTATATTGATTCCGTGCTGTCTTAGAGTGACACCTTCATCGGTATAGGCCACAGCCAGATAATTAACATTCTGATATTGTAACCAATTGGCAATTTCATGGCTCCCGCTTCCATAGGCAAAAGCTTTTACCATAGCCATAGTTTTAACTCTTGACTTTAATTTAGCTCGGTAAAAGTTTAGATTATGGGTGATGGCATTTAAATTTACTTCTAGTACTGTTCCATGAATTTTTAACTCCAACTCTTTTACTATCTTTTCAAATTCAAATGACCTTGCTCCTTTAATTAAAGCAACAGACTCTTTAATGGGATTATCTCTTAAGTATAAGATCAATTCTTCTGTAGTGCCAAAGAATAACGATTTTTCAGGAAAAAATTCCTTCTGTTTTAGAATTGATTTTCCTACTCCTATAAATAAATCAAGCGACTCTCTGTGGATCTTCTCTGCCACCTCTTGGTAAAGCAATTTGTCATCCCTGCCTGATTCCAGCATATCTGAAAGAATAATAATACGGTTTTTGAATTGTTTTTGCTGCCGAAAAAATTGTATTGCTGTATCTAGTCCCACTAAATCATTATTGTAGGAGTCATCCACAAGGTAAGTTTGATTGATTGCTTGTTTTACTTCCAAACGCATGGCTATTGGTTTTAGCTCATGCAATTCATTTTGAATTAATTTGGGGGGGATATTTTCACTCAATAACAAATAGATGCAATGAATAATGTTTTCTATAGAAGCAAAGTCGTGAAAAGGCACATCAAAAATCAGAAATTTCTCCTGAAACGAAACCCTTATAGCTGTTCCTTCTTTTCTATCTTCTGTTTCTGCAAAATAGCTGCCTGTATTATCTTCAAAAGACCATCCAATTAAATTTTTTTCAGTGATATCTGGTAAATTATGTAAGGCATGTGCAATTTCAGGGTAGTCTTTACAATAAATAATAGTGGAAGAAGCTTTAAATAATTGTGCCTTTTGAATGGCTTTTTCTTCAAGGTTATTAAATCCTTCATCATGAGCTGTGCCCAAATTAGTAAAAACACCTATATCAGGTTGAATTATTTGCTGAAGCTTTTCCATCTCACCCTTTTTGGAAATGCCAGCTTCAATAATAGCATAATCATGATGGTCGCTAATAGGCCATAAAGATAGTGGCACTCCAATCTGAGAATTATAGCTCCGGGGGCTTCTGTAGACGGAAAAAAAAGAATCCATCAGCTGACCAAGCCATTCTTTGGTAATAGTTTTTCCATTACTTCCTGTGATAGCAATAACTTTTCCGCTAAAATTTTGTCTTTTAACTCCTGCTAAGGCCTGTAGTGTTGAGATACTGCTTTTTGCCAGAAAAACATTTGCTTTTGGGATGTTCTGTAAATTGATTTCTTTCTCAATAACAAAATTTCTGACCCCCTCCTGATATAGTGTATCAATATATTGATGTCCATCGTGTCGGGCACCACTTATGGCAAAAAATAAACTATTTCGGTGAGATAAACTGTTTCTACTATCAAGAAAGATATCCTGAATGATATGATCTTCAGAAATTTGAAGTATACTACCTTCAGATAATTTTTTTAATGATGAAAAGAGAGGTTTCATAGCAAGAGTTATGTTATGGTTGTATAACTTGATAAAACCTGAAAGGGATTAAAAAAGTATCCCAAAATTGATTTAAGGTCTAAATCAATTTTGGGATATAATAATTAAAATATTATTTACCTGCCTGAGGTTTTGCAGGCAGGCTTTCTAAAACTTCTTTTAAAGGAACTCTTTCCCCTTCTTTGTAAGGTACTATCCAGGCTTCTTTTACACCCATTTTTCTTAAAACCTTTTTGAATTTGTCAGCTTC
>JBEPWY010000271.1:715-5417 GCA_041642185.1 Marivirga sp. | reverse complement strand
TTATCTTCTTGTTTCTCCATTGGCATATGGTTTATGTTGTGTAATGGATTGGCTAATGATTTGGCTTTCTCTATTGCCTGGTGCTTGGTGCATTTTTCTTTTAATTGAATAAATTCAATTACATCGCCATTTGCATCGCATCCAAAGCAGTTGAAAGTATTGGTATGGGTGTAGATTTTCAGGCTGGGATCCTTGTCCTTATGGAAGGGGCATTTGAGCATGCTGTTACGGTTGGGTTTCAGATGGTAACTGCTCAGTACTGTTAATATGCTTAGGTGCGATTTTATGTCCCGTATTTCCATAGCCCGGAAAAATTTTTCAAAAAAAACAATTAGCTCTTATTCGGGTCAAAAATACCGAATACAAACTAAACAACAAAACATTATTAAACTTTTTTATCCCCTATAAGGTTTGTATATTTGCCAAATAGTTAAAAACAAGGGCTTTTTAGCTCTTATAAAGGCTTTAAAAATGGATACTTTCGGCAAAAAAACAGCAGCTTTACGGAAAGCCAATAAAATGTCTCAGACTGAACTGGCTAAAGCTTTAAGTACTTCAACTTCTGTGATTGGCAGGTATGAACGGGACGAGATGACGCCCTCTGTTGATGCAGCCAGAAAGATTGCAAAAATTCTAAATACTACAGTGGGTTATTTACTTGGTGAAACTGATCAGGAAGATTTATTTAAAGACCCTGATATGCTTAAACGGCTCAATGAAATTGAGAAGATGGACAAAGAGGACAAAGGACATATCCTTTCTGTAATCGATGGTTTTATTAAATCTATTAAGCTTAAAAATATAGCAGCACTATAAAGCAACAAGCCCTGACTTGCCAGGCTTCAATATTTACTTAAAATATGAACATTCTAACTGGATTAATTTTCTTATCTCTAGGTGGCTATTCTATATATAGAGCTATCTCTGGAAAGAATCTTGACCGCATGACTTTTCACTATCAAACATTTCTATTTGAATGGTTAGCAGGGAAAAAAAATGCAATGAAGGCTCTCTATGTTTTTACATCTATCATTGAGATTCTTGTGGGGATTGCATTTCTAATGGGGAAAATCAGTTGGTAACTTCTAAAAAACCTTCGTTTTTATTAATAGTCCATTTTTGTCGTAAAAGAAAAAATTTCCTATTGGTTTATTAGCCTTAAAATTTCCTTCTTGTTCTTTACCCCCATTCTCATAATAAAATACAGCTTTGCCCTCTTGAATATCATCAATATAATTGATCCTACTCATAATATTTCCATTCTCAAAGAATGACCTAAATTCTCCTTGTTTATTACCGTTGTGATAGGTTCCAACTTGCAGAGTATCCCCGCTTTGATAAAAAGTCGTGAATAACCCATTTTGTTTGTCTTCCTCCCAATGGCCAACCTGTTGTAGTGCTCCACTCTCGTAATAACTTTTAGATTCTCCATCTTTTAAGCCATTTTCCCAAGTATAACATTCTTTCATCTTACCATTTTCATAATAGGTAATAGATTTACCATCTAATACACCTGCTTTCCAGAAGGATTCTTCTTTTAACACCTTATTTGGGTAAAAGAATGATGATTTGCCATCTTGAAAGTCATCTTTGAAATTTATCTGTTTCATCAAATTACCCTTTTCATCAAAAAAACTCCAAAGACTATCTTGCTTCCCTCGGTTCCAATATCCTTCTTCTTTAATTTGTCCATTAGGATAATATAATACTGACTTTCCATGCTTTACTCCATTTAATAATTTCCCTTCGGCTTTTATTTTTCCATTATCATAATATTGAACAACACTCTCTTTGCAAGAGCTGATTAAGATTACCGTGCTGATTAAGAATAATGGAATCAAATAATTCTTACTATTTCTTGTTATCATATTCAAACTCTATTTTTAAGCCTACTGCAATGGACACTTTTGTATTCTCAGTAAGATTTGTAGCAGCTGTTTTCATTGTACCAGGCAAAGATTGTGATAGGCTAGGATTAACTATGGTATTAGCTTGAATGGTTGTTTCTGAGCGAAAATTAACGGTATTAGTTGTGGTAACAACTGTTCTTTCACGACTTACTCCAATTCCGGCAAAAGAAATTTCCCCTTCCGTTATTTGTGTTTCAGTTTGTTTATCACCGTGTACAATTACTCCGGAATTCGCAACATTAATATCTGTCCTTTCATTTGTTGTAACAGTATTTCTCTCAATTGAAGCTTCACCTAATCCATAACTTAATGATGCTCCTTGAGTAAGCCCTGGTTCACCTTTCTGAAAACCATCATTTCCTGAAGCACTAAATATTTCTTTTGACCCTAAGTTAATTTCTGCTCCCACTTTACCAGCTTTAGCCCCAAATACTCCACCTACAGAAACGTTCATCTTTATATTATTAACTGCATTCAATATTTTCTGACCAAGTATAAGAGGAATAAAATCTGGGCCTTCTCCATTTTTATCAATAAACAGAATTGGATTATTAACTGCGTACGCATAAGGTGACTGAAAGGAATAGGTCTCTGCTTTCGGGTCTATTGTGTGGAAACGGGCTAAAGTGGGGTCATAAAATCGGGCCCCGTAATCCTGACAACCTACTTCTCAAAAACACGTGATAAGGCAAGGTTTTTTGATTAAAAATTTATGCAAGTAAAAGATCAACAATAACAAATAATTTTTTCATCAAAAACCCACAGGGCTTGACCTTGCGCGGGCAAGACGGGGGCTTTACCTTTGCTCTAAGTGGTACAAACGAGATGGATCATCCAGGTTTCAAGTTACTCTCCCCGGCAGCTCCGGCACAACAAACCGGGTTAGTTTTTGGCTCAAGTATATTTTTGCCGGTGCTGCTTGTGTCTTTTCGGCCGGCAGGCTGCTCTTTGACAGGCTTTTATCAATATTTATACACAATTAATTTCAAAAGTCTTGGGTTTACTTCAAAAGTCACGATATAATCCTTTGAGTAATCTATACTTCTGCAATCATAATCATTATTTTTACTTAAACTATCAGGGATTTCGTATTTCCAATTAGTTGTTTTAAAAATCAATTTATTATCAACCAAAACTTCTTTGCCTATTTCTTTTCTTAGCAAAGTTAAATACTCTTCATTATTGAGTGGAATGGTATCAAATGTATAATTATTTGTTTTTGAGACTACTATTCTTTTAAGATAATATTCTTGACTTTTATTTTGGAAAATATCGTTAGGAGAATGTCGGTAAATTTTAAGTCCATCTTCATCTTCAGAAAATACGTTAATGTTGCCTATATAATTATTTAAAAAGAATTTATCTTTCTTTTTTAAATTTTTATCAAGTAAATATACATTTCCTTTGAAGGTAAAAACATACAACAAATCGTTATAATAAGCCAAACTATTGATCCATGAACTATCTGTATCCAATTTTTCACTTGCTATTAATTCTCCACTTTCCAAATCTAATCTTTTCACATTTCCATGTACAGCATCGCTCAAATAAATATATTTATTAACAATTTTTATACTTACCACTGAGTTTATTTCTCCAGTTTCTTCAAATACATCATATCCAAAAGAATCACTATTTTCGCCAATTTGGTAACAGAACGTGTTTTTACTTTTCAATTTTTTAATGGTTACTTGAGAGTTTTCTCCCTCCTTGATATATGTTGGCTGTTGATTGCAGCTTGATAAAAAAAATGATAATAAAACAAGAATACTCTTACTCATTGGTTTTAAATAAAGAAAATAAAGAGCTTTATTCCTCATGTCATATTTTATTAGTCTTTAATATTATAATACGATTTTAGAAATTCGTCACTATAATATTGGTCTGAGTTTCTTCCTGGTTTATTATATTGACCTGTGTTCCCATATGCATTTGGCCTTACATATCCTTCTATTGATTCTGGTTGTTTTGGTCCTTTTGCCATAACTGTTACCCCACTTATTTTTACAGGATTTTCCGGATTAACTAACTTACCCTCTTTATCCTCTTCATCAGGTGTATCCCATTGAAAAACACCTTTTAAAGCAAATCCAGGTAGTCCCCTCTCTAAATCATAATATTGTTCCTGAATTCCCTTTGATGTACCGCCATGAATTAACCAAAATCCAGCTATTTTATTATCATTATAAACTATTTCTGATACCAATGCAATATGATCGTATATACCGTCAGGTCCTTTACTTTGTCCACTGCTGAAAGTAACAGCGTCTCCCATTCTAATATTATCAAGTGAACTTACCTTTACATTGCTTACAATAAGAGCAACACCATTATTCCATACTGTATTTCCATGTTTAATTCCTGATCCTGTTTTTAGATTTTTAAGACCAGCATTAATAACAGCCGTGGCCAGAAGAGCCGAACAGTCGTAATTAGATTTCCCTACTTGTAATCTTGCAAAGTTAACAGCAGCAATCCTCTCCTTTTCTGTTAATCCATCTTCATCAACAAATCTTAGCGGATTGTTAAAGCCATACCTATACGGTGTCCAACGGAAAGTTATTTCCGCAAGTGGATCCATTGTATGGAACCTGGCCAATTGCGGGTCATAAAATCGGGCACCGTAATCGTACCAGAGTTATTTAAAATCTTGTTTCTTTAAAACATAATATATTGGTGCATATAAAACATTTAAGAATAAAAGCAGTAATAAATTTAAAATGCCATCCTTTCTTTTATTCCAAATTACAAGATTATAAATCCAAAAAATAAAGGTTATTAAACCAGATAAC
>JBEPWY010000271.1:0-705 GCA_041642185.1 Marivirga sp. | reverse complement strand
AAAATCGGGCACCGTAATCATATATCTTCAGCTAAATGGTCAAGATTGATTTAAGTTTAAGTTGTAAAGGTAAGCAAAGATAAGAATTGCAATAAAGTTAAACATTACGTTTATTTCATTATCCCCTGTAACAGAAGAAATGAAGAATCCACTTTTAATAAATGTATATTTGTATTGCAGGTGCATTACAGGAGTATCAGAAAATCCAATTGCCAAATAAGATCCGGCGACATATTCAAACCCAAATCCAAAGATTTTAAACTGTGCAAGTTGAAGAAACTGGTTAATTAAAGAAAGGTTTATTCCTGAACTAATTTTATTTGAAAGCAATAAAACACCACAATAAATACTGAAAGCAAAAACTACAATAATTATTATAAATATAAAAAAGTGATTAATAATGTTATTAAAACCTTGATAAATCCCAGCATACCAACCTAATAGGCCGCCAAGAATTTGATAAATTCCAATAATATAAAGAACTAATCTATGATGTTCTGGTTTCATTTTAATTAGGTATGAATTTGTAACTATTTTTTATATTTTCAGACTCTTTTTCTTCAAGCCTAAATTTACCAGGATCTATAAGTGTTTTTACAAAAACACCCGCCTTAATAGGAAGAGCAAGAGAGATTTTATTTTTGTCCAAACTTTCACTTCCACAAACTGTCTCACCAAAACTAGTAATATTGAAATTTGTGTTAT
>JBEPWY010000270.1:0-5422 GCA_041642185.1 Marivirga sp. | reverse complement strand
ATACAAAACGAATTGGAATTGTTCTTTGTGAACGAACAGCATTTCCTCCTTGCTTGCCGGGATTCCACATTGGGCCATTTTTCACTATCTCGACAGCCGTCTCATCACATCCACCACCTATACCTTAAACAATAACAACATTCGTAGGAGAACCATCTGTTTCAATAACAAACTGTACATAAACAATCCCTTCTATACCCATTCTCTTCGCTTGAAGGGGGTAATTTTTAATATTAATTTGTGTAGAAACGTAGTCATAAAAGGACTGAACACCTCCATTAGGCTCTGCTTGTTGTTCTACTTTTGTTGCAGGCTGATAAAGTAAGCCTTGTTGGAAAGATGTAGAGACAGCTAATTCATTCTGTAAAGCTGGAACCCATTTTGGTGAATTTTCAAAAATTGATCCTATTATTCCCTGAGACTGTATCTCACCTTGCATACTATCCACTTTTAATTCTCCTGATTTATTTATCGTGAATAATATGTTGAGATCAATGGGTGAATCCAATGAGTCTCTGTTTTTATACATGCTATTAATAAGATAGACATGAAATTCTTTTAATCCCCCCGGGAAAGATGCTAATAAGTCAGCTTGAGGATTATTTACGGATCTATTTTCAATTTCTTCCTCAGGAGACAAAGATGTTTTATGCTGGGCATTCACTTCAACTAATTCTTCTAATTGAAGAACTTGCAACAAATATCTATTTGGAGGTACCGCCAAGAGAAAGTTTGGTGTCCCAGCCTTCAATTCTGTTGTAACAGTTTTATAGCCAACATGCGTGACTTTAATAACTTTATTGACTCCGCTAGCTTGAAAATAGCCTAACGCATTGGAATAAGTACTGAATTCCTTATCTATGATGCTGATTTTTGCATTTGCAATTGGCTTTTTTGTTTCAAAATCAATCAAACGGCCTGTAAATAGTTCAGTTTGAGCCCAACAGTTGTTGAGAGAAAATAGAATATTTATTGAAATGGTTAAATAGAATAAAAATTTTAGCTTCATTTTGGGAGTGGGATCATAAAGGTTTTAAAAGGCCTGTGAAATTATTAAAAATTTATTAAAGATTCAACTCTTCAAAGGTTTAGATTTTTTGTCTCATATCATATGCAACAACCTACTCCTTTCTAGGCTTTGGGCAAGAGCTTACAATGTATTACAATAATAAAGGTGAACTGACGATCCCTGATCTTGCAAGTCATTTCCGAATAGCTTCTTTTGATTCATTGTTCAATGAATTTGATGAAACTTCATTAGAGTATAATACGGACAGCCTTCTAATAGGTATTTATGAATATGATAAGGGAGAACTAGAGCCGGCGACGGGCAGGTATTGATGGGTGCAATTGAAACATTTCCTTTTAGTAGTATTGGCTTAATTGGTGCCGGTTTAACAATGGATATTTTAATAAAAACAATGTCCAACAGCTCCTAAAGATTGAGAAGGACTTTTGGGTAGATGGTTTAATTTTATATCACACGGAGCAAACTAACTAAAAAGTATAAAAACCACATACCAAATAGCTATAAATACACTTTAGCTACTGGACATTCCAATCTTTAAAATATATCCATTCTTCTATATCTGTTAACCTGAATGAAGCGGAACATCTTTACTTAAAGTAAGAGCTTAACATTAAATTCTGGTGCCACGTAGATACATTTATTACGGTGGGATAGCGTGGCTCTTTTGACCGGGAATATATTTTTTGACTACCAAACTGGAAGCTTTATTGTAAACCAAAGGCTACTTTTTAAGGTTTAAAACAATTAGTAATGCAAATATTACTGTTTAGGTTTTCATGGGCCAGGATTCTTTATAGATGGTTGCCTCCTAGGTAAACCCTTTGCGAAAAAGACCGCTTTTTGATGGCAAGCAAAAGAAATGTTAAATATGAACAAAAGAAACAGGATCATATTGCTGATTGACTTTTCTGAATATTCGGAAAACCTGATTGATTTTGCATTTAACTTTTCTGAAATCATAGGTGCAAAAGTTGTTTTTGTACATAGAATTTTTGGAATGGTACCTAGAATGGCCGATCCGGAGACAAAAGCTGAAATGGTAAAGTCTGAAATAGAAGAAGCTCAGATAAACCTACGTAAACTGGCTAGGGGCAGAATATACGGAGATGATTCTTTTTATGTCAGCCAAAAGCCTGTATTAACAATACTTAATGAGCTTGCAAATGAATATTATTTTGATTGGGTATTTGCAGGTTTAAAAAGCACAGGGATACTGAAACGCCTTTTTATCGGAAGTACTACCATTTCCATAATAGATGAATCTAATTTATTATCAGTGGCCGTGCCGATACGAAATCCAATTTCTGTACCCAAAAAGCTTATGATTGGAATAAACTCCAAATATCCAATAAATAAAGATCAACTTAGTTGGTTGTTGTCCTCATTGAACCCTCAGATTAAAGAAATTGAATTCTTTACTATCCTCAAAGATGATGAAAATGAAACCAGAGCTTCTGATTATCTTTCCCGGTTCCAGACAGAATACGAAGCTCATCAGCCAACTATACGACTATATAAAGGTGAAAATGGATTTGACCTGCTTAAGGAACGAGTGGAGCTTACAAGAAAATCATTCCTGGTGTTACAGCAAGGATCCCGCTCCCTTACAGATCAACTTTTCAGAAAATTTATGATCAACGAGCTGGTATATAGTGCTAAAACCCCATTAATTGTACTATCATCATGAACTGGCTGACCGAAATTGCTAATAACTCTTTTTATGAAATTACTATTATACTGACTTTAGCTGCTCTTTTGGGCGGGCTTGGGCGGCTGTTAAAACAGCCCTTGATCGTAATGTTTATTGCATTGGGTATTATTGTAGGGCCTTCAGTACTGGATATTGTAAAGTCTCCGGATAAAATTCATTTATTGGCCGAAATTGGTATTACTATATTGCTTTTTATCGTGGGCTTAAAGTTAGATTTACGAATAATAAATTCAGTTGGTAAAATAGCCTTACTTACGGGTTTAGGACAGGTTTTGTTTACCTCCCTTTTTGGTTATTTAATCGCTCTTTTTTTGGGTTTTTCCTCTCTGCACAGCTTCTACATTGCTGTTGCCCTTACTTTTTCAAGCACGATCATCATCGTAAAACTACTGTCAGATAAAAAAGAAATCGATTCCTTGCACGGGCAAATTGCTATTGGTTTTTTAATTGTGCAAGACATAGTGGTCATTCTTATGATGATCGTTTTATCAGCCATGCAGCAAGGTGGTGAAAAACCTGTTTATCAGAATATTATAGGAACACTTATTGCAGGATTGGGCTTGCTTGGTATTACCTTTATTGCCATAAAATGGATTATGCCCCGACTGAGCTCCTACCTGGCCAAATCACAGGAATTACTCACTTTATTCGCCATAGCCTGGGCTGTTTTACTCGCGTCTGTAGGCCAAATTATTGGCTTTAGCGGTGAAGTAGGGGCTTTTCTGGCTGGAATAAGTTTGGCCTCCTCTGATTTTAAGAAAGTGATCAGTAGCCGGCTGGTGTCCCTGAGGGATTTCTTACTGTTATTTTTCTTTGTTCATCTGGGAAGTAATCTCGATTTGTCAATTATAGGAAGCCAGGTTTATCCTGCTTTAATTTTTTCAGGCTTTGTGCTCCTGGGTAATCCACTTATTGTTTTAATTATCATGGGCCTATTGGGTTATCGAAAGCGGACCTCTTTTTTGGCCGGCTTAACCGTAGCACAAATCAGTGAATTCTCTTTAATTTTTGCCGGTCTTGGATTAAGTATAGGCCATATTACCAATGAAGTAGTGGGCCTAATTACGATGGTTGGCTTGATTACGATTGGCCTTTCTACCTATATGATTTTATATTCCCATCAGCTTTTTGAATTCTTGTCCCCTGTTTTAAATGTATTTCAACGAAGTAAAAATTATACTGAAATGGAAGATTTTTAAAAAAATCAGAAAGGATACGATGTAATCATTATTGGTTTGGGAAGGTTTGGCAGAAAGTTGGCAGATTTGCTAGATACACATACGGAAATTAATTATTTAATCGTGGATTTTGATCCTGCTGTTATCAAGGATTGGAAAGAAAAGGGCAAAGATGTTATATATGGAGATATGGAGGACCCGGACCTGCTTGATCAGATTCCTTATGATGACAGAAGTATCATTGTTAGTACAGTGGTGAATAATGAGCTTTCTCAGCAATTAATGTTGGAAGGAAATAAGTATAAAGGCAGAGTTTTTGTGACTACATCTACCGAAAAGGATTACAAGAAATTGCGAGATTTTGGAATGGATGATAAGCATATTATTCGCCCACATCAAATGGCGGCTGCACAATTTTACCGATCCTTTTTACAGAACAAACCCGAAGGCTAATAATGCCAGCACTGCCCGCTAATTAAGTTAAGTAGGAGAGGTCCTGCAGAGGTGGTTACCATATTTGCAGAACCTAGGTACCGAAAATCCTTACTTTTAGGAGGTAATCCGGATAAAAATTTTGGTCATCAACCAACCTAATAGGTAATTACCTTTTTTTAGGATTATATATTAAGATGATTTGAACGACTATAGCCAAAAAAACTAAGATATACATTTCTATTTGGGTAAATAACTCAATAGTATCCATTGCCCTTTTACTAATTTCAAATTGTTTATTGCCTTCTACTAACTGGATTTTAGCCAAATCATTAAGTTCTCTTTTAATATTTTTATAATGATTAACCAGAGCTGATTTATCAGAAAAATCCGATTGGATATAGGCTGTTTCTTTTTCCTTCAATTTCTCGAAATCAGCTATAAATTGATTTAAGATTTCCTTTTCTTTTCTTGTTAATTTAGTCTGTTTAAATTGTTCAATATTTTTTTCCAGCCTATAATTTATTTCCTCGTTTTCTCGTGAATAAAAAATGGTATCAGCAGTAATAGTTGCTATTTCCTTCTTATGAATTTTATTGGTTATTGTAAGTATTATATCTTTCACAACCAGCCGGTCCTCATATATTGATTCCACAGATTCACTAACTTTTAAAAAATTATTTCTATCCATTAGGTTGGTAAAAACAATAAGCAAGAAAATCATTAATATCCCTAAAGTCCATTTAATTTTACTGTAAATCTCCATTCTTCAGTTTTTAATTTAAAACAATATAACTGCTAAAATACAATTTTCGAAATTTACTTTTCTCAAAGTTCATGCTCGCTAGCGATTTTGTATTTAACCCTTTTTTTGGTTAACATCAGTTTGTCGTTTTCTTAACTAGGCTGTAGATCAATGCTAAGCAAAGCATTATATTTTTTCATGGTTAGCTATGCGCATAATCCCACAAAGGGGATAGGGTAGATCATTTAAGGGATTCTTAAATAAGCTTCCTCTAGCACGGGTTTTATAGTGAAAACGTGCGCTTAGACCATCTGTTTCCATATAAA
>JBEPWY010000269.1:0-5426 GCA_041642185.1 Marivirga sp. | reverse complement strand
CTTATAAGTGCGTATTTTCCTCCATCTTCATTGGATTCTCCCATGCTTATATTGATGGTTTCTTCCCACAGGTTAAGTACATTCACTTTTTTATGACTCAATTCGTCAAGTTTTTTTAACTGGAAATAATTGAAATCACGAATATTAAGTGCTTTTCTGTAATATGATAAAATCTTACCGGAACCATAAACAACCGGTGTCATCATTTTTATTATCCTGTTATCTTCCAGTGCTTTAATAATTACCTC
The DNA here is from genome assembly GCA_041642185.1 of Marivirga sp. Classification (GTDB taxonomy): domain Bacteria; phylum Bacteroidota; class Bacteroidia; order Cytophagales; family Cyclobacteriaceae; genus Marivirga. The sequence goes on along the minus strand of JBEPWY010000269.1, from coordinate 5,178 downwards.
TGGTGCAATGCTGTTTACATCGCCAATTGTAATGGCTATAATTGGTTTTTCGATTTCTTCCATATTGATGTAATTTCGATATTTTTCAGATTTACTGAAAATATTATGCTTAAATTCTGTGCAATTTAGTTTTTTTTTATCTGCTTTGAAAAATGAAGCAGGTACGCGCTAAAAAACATTTGGGTCAACATTTTTTGAAAGATAAAAATATTGCCGAGAATATAGTGAAAAGTTTAACCGGACATAAGGGTTATAAAAGTTTAATCGAGGTAGGTCCAGGTACTGGAGTGTTAACAGAATATATTCTTGATGAAGGGAAATATGACACTGTTTTTTTAGATGTAGATAGGGATTCCATCAGCTTTCTGAAAGAAAAATACCCTGAAGTTGCTGATAAAATGCTGCTTGCCGATTTTTTACATGTTAATATTTCTCAATATTTCACCGGGAAATTTGCAGTAGTGGGTAATTTCCCTTATAATATATCTACTCAAATCTTTTTTAAAGTTTTAGAGCATCGTGATTTGGTTCCTGAGGTTGTAGGGATGCTTCAGAAAGAAGTGGCACAGCGAATTGCAGCCGGACCCGGAAATAAAACGTATGGTATATTGAGTGTTTTGCTGCAGGCCTATTACGATGTGGAATACTTATTTGAAGTACCTCCCACAGTTTTTGTGCCACCGCCCAAAGTAACTTCTGCCGTTTTAAGGCTTAAGAGGAATGAAACCAAAGCATTAGATTGTGATGAGAAATTGTTTACTAGGGTTGTAAAACAAGGATTTAACAACAGAAGGAAAACACTGAGGAACGCCCTAAAAACTTTTGAGCTGTCTGAAGAGATAAAAGTGTTGGCTATACTGGATAAGAGGGCGGAGCAATTAAGTGTGGCAGATTTTGTTGAACTAACTAATTTTATAGCAGGTGGAGAAGATAGAGCAATTTGAATTATCTAAAGAGTATTTAGAAAAACTCCAGCAGGCCATTAAAGAAATGGATGATGTATTTATTCAAAATACATTAGAAGGAATTAACCCTGCAGATATATCAACAATTTTATTAGAATTCAGCACGGACGAATCTAAATATGTGCTGGATGTACTGGATTATGAGGTCAGTGCAGAGGTAATTAATGACCTTGATGAAGATACCCGTGCTAAATTCTTAAAAAACTTTAAGAATAAGGAAATTTCCCTCATGCTGAATGAGCTCGATTCAGATGATGCTGTAGATATTATTAATGAATTGCCACTTAAAGACCGTGAAGAGGTAATTGCCCTTATAGAGAATAAAGAAAAAGCGAAGAACATTCTGGATCTTTTACGCTATGAGGAGGATGTTGCCGGTGGTTTGATGGCCAAAGAATTGGTAAAAGCCAATGTAAACTGGTCGGTAAGGCAATGTATTGAGGAAATCAGAAGACAGGCCGAAAATGTCGAGAAAATTTATTCCGTTTACGTGGTGGATGACCAGAACATTTTACTTGGAAGGGTTTCACTTAAAAGAATTATTTTGGCGGAAGATCACTTGAAAGTTAAAGATCTTTACGATGAAGAGGTAATTGCAGTAGAGACTTATATGGATGAGGTAGATGTGGCCGAAGTCATGAGGAAATACGATTTAGATGCAGTGCCTGTAGTTAATGTTCAAGGCAAGCTGATGGGGCGTATCACCATTGATGATATTGTGGATGTTATTACCGAGTTGGCAGAGGAAGAACGTCAGATGATGGCGGGTATATCCGAAGATGTAGAAGAAGATGATAGTGTATGGGTGCTAACTCGGGCCAGGTTACCATGGTTGATTATTGGTATGTTCGGTGGCTTGCTGGGAGCACAATTCATTGGTGTTTTTGAAGAGGATATATTGCTTGTTCCTGCAATGGCTTTTTTTATACCTTTAATTACCGCTACAGGAGGTAATGTAGGTATACAATCCTCTTCTATTGTATTGCAAAGTTTAGCCAACAAATCAGTTTTTGATGATTCTTTTTTTAAGAGAATAACTAAAGTGCTATTGGTGGCTCTTTTAAATGGAATAGTAATTGCCGGTATTGTAATGGGTATGAATTTAATATTAGGTGAGGAAATGCGTTTAGCAATAGTGGTTTCCGTGGCTTTATTTATGGTGGTACTATTGGCTTCATTTATGGGTACTGTAACTCCATTGGTCTTAGATCGTTTGGGAATAAACCCCGCACTAGCAGCAGGGCCATTTATAACTACTGCTAATGACCTGCTTGGCTTGTTAATATACTTCTCAGTAGCACATTTTCTTTACTACGGATAAATATGAAGATTTTAATTATTGATAAAATGCACGACAGCATTCATGATTTACTTAAAAGTATTGGTGTGGATGCAGATTATCAACCAGATATTACACGACAAGAACTGTTAAAAATCATTTCGAAATACTATGGATTAATTGTCCGAAGCAAAACTTATATAGATGCAGAATTGCTAAATCATGCAACTCAATTAAAATTTGTAGCGCGCGCCGGTGCAGGCATAGATAATGTAGATATGCAGCTATTGAACGACAGAAACATTAAGTTGCTAAATGCCCCAGAGGGAAATAGAGACGCCCTGGCTGAGCATTGTATAGGTATATTGTTAAGCTTGCTTAATAAAATTAATGTAGCAGACCAGGAAGTAAGAAAAGGTGTTTGGGATAGGGAAGGCAACCGAGGCGTAGAGCTAATGGGTAAAACTGTCGGTTTATTAGGGTTTGGGCATATGGGGGAAGCTTTTGCTAAACGTCTTCATTCTTTCGGTTGTGAAATAATAGCATATGACAATGAAAGATCAGGATTTGAATGTGATTATGTAAAGGAAGTAAGTTTGGAGGGATTGAAAGAAAAAACGCAAATTTTAAGTGTTCATATCCCTTTAAACAAAATAAATAAATCTTTAATCGATAAATCTTTTTTAAAATCCTTTCGGCAACTTGATTATTTAGTGAATACTTCAAGAGGAGAGGTTTTAATATTAAAGGACTTGCTTGATTTACTTTTGGATGGTTCTATAAAAGGAGCTGCTTTAGATGTGCTTGAAAATGAGAGGATTAATCACCTAAAAGGGATTGATAAATCAGTATTTGAACAATTGATTCAACTGCCGCAAACTGTTTTAACCCCTCACGTTGCAGGTTGGTCCCATGAGTCTTATCAGAAAATAAATCAGATACTTACCAGCAAAATTCAAAATTTGGTCGAAAAAATCGGCGATTTGTAAAAATAAATTACACTCATAGTAAAATACAATTAACTTAGTATTAGTATTGTAAAGCATTGCGCATATTGTCAGTATTAATTATGAAGCAAATTTTTACCAAAATAGAAGATAAATTCAAAGAAATAATTGAGAAACCACTGCTCATCTCTTTTATAGTTTTAATTCTACTTTCATTTATTGTTATTGGATTAAGCCTTCCTTATTATATAGAAAATTTTAGAAATTTCTTTAAGGAAGTATTAGCTGAAGCTCATGGTATGCTTTTCGATATTGCTATAATCGGAATTTTAATTTTCTGGTTACGTGAAATCGGAGAGAAGCGGTTACGAATAAGAATGTATAAAGATGAAATTGACGATTTCCGCCAATGGGAATCAGAAGAGGCTGCTTTCAGAACGGTGGGTAATATCAAAAGACTCAATAGGCACAAAATAAGCGCTATTAATCTGGTTAATTGTTATCTTACAAAAACAAATATGAGTCACCTGGACCTCAACGGGTCTAATGTGAACTCAGCAAACTTCAGCCATTGTAATGCTATTGATTGTAATTTTAAAAATACAAGAGCCAATCAAACCAATTTTGAAAACGCCAAGATGAATCAGGCTAATTTTGAAGCTGCATTTGCGAGTGGGGCTAATTTTAAAGATACCTTTTTGATTAAAGCCAATTTTAAAAATGCATTCTTGATTAAAGCCAATTTTACCAATGCTTATCTGATGGAGGCTGATTTAAGCAATTGTCACCTCACAGGTGCAATATTTGATGAGGCTAGTTTGTATAAAGCCAATTTAAAAGGAGTAGAAGGGCTTACAGCTGAGCAACTTAAGAATGTAAAAACCTTGTATCTTGCAGAGTTGGACGATGATATTTTAAAAGAGATTCAACAGGATTACCCGGAGCTGATCGGAAGATAAGCGCACTAATTTTCCTTGCTTTCAATTCATAATTCACATATATTTGTATAAATAACAAACGAATCGAAACGGCCCATGCACTTGTGCCGTTTTTTATTTGTATAAATTTAATTTTAGTGATGAGTAACGTATCATATTACACAGAAGAAGGTTTACAAAAAATGAAGGATGAACTTCATGAATTGAAAACTAAGGGAAGATCGCGAGCATCAGCAGATATTGCAGAAGCACGTGATAAAGGTGATTTGAGTGAAAATGCAGAATATGATGCAGCTAAGGATGCACAAGGACTGCTTGAAATGAAAATAGCCAAATTGGAAAATATTGTAGGTAACGCTCGGATAATTAGAGAATCCGATGTTGATACTTCTAAAGTTGGCCTTCTGACAAAAGTGAAAATTAAAAACAAGAAAAATGGTATGGAGGTAACTTATACCATGGTTTCTGAAGAAGAGGCAAATTTAAAGGAAGGTAGAATATCCATTAAGTCCCCTATAGGGATGGGGATAATGGGTAAGAAAATAGGTGATGTGGCTTTAGTTGAAGCGCCTGTTGGAAAAATGGAATTTGAGATTTTAGATATAAGCTTATAAAAGACATCATTATGCCGAGCATATTCACAAAAATTATTAATCGAGAAGTGCCAGGTCATATTGTTGACGAAAATGACGATTTTATTGCATTTTTGGATATCCAGCCTTTGGTGCATGGCCATGTATTGGTAGTACCGAAAAAAGAAGTAGATTATATTTTTGATTTAGATGATGAAACTTTCTCTGGCTTACATTTATTTGCGAAATCAGTAGCTAAAGCTATTGGGAAAGCAGTTGATTGTAAAAGAGTTGGAGTGGCAGTTATTGGGCTTGAAGTTCCTCATGTTCACATTCATCTGGTGCCAATGAACAAAATGGATGATATAAACTTTTCCAAAGGAAAATTGGAACCTTCTGAGGAAGAATTAAAAGAAATGGCTCAGAAAATCCGCTCTGCTATCAAATAAAAATAATAAAAATTGCACATAAAAAAAA
>JBEPWY010000268.1:0-5463 GCA_041642185.1 Marivirga sp. | reverse complement strand
CTTTAGGAGCAGTAGGCTATGATGACGAAGGTGTAGAAACTAAGAAGTGGGACATAATTGATAAAGGCATATTAGTGAATTACCAGGCAATTCGTGACCAGGCACATATAATTAATGAGGATGAATCTCATGGATGTTGCTACGCACAGAGCTGGAATGACGTTCAATTTCAGCGTATGCCGAATGTATCTTTGTCTCCGGGTAAAGAAAAATATAGCCCTGATGATATGATCAAAGATGTGGAAAAAGGTATATATATAGTAGGACGCGGTTCTTATTCTATTGATCAGCAACGTTATAATTTCCAGTTTGGTGGAACATTGTTCTTCGAAATTGAGAATGGTAAAATTAAAGGCCCTGTAAATGATGTGGCTTATCAGTCGAATACACAGGAATTTTGGAATTCATGTACTAAGATTTGTGATGAAAGCGATTATAAAACTTTCGGTTCATTCTTTGACGGTAAAGGACAGCCTTCTCAAATAAGTGCTGTATCTCATGGTAGTTCTACTACACGTTTTAACGGTGTGAATGTGATCAATACCGCTCGTAATATTTAAATTTTAGACACAGGGTTCAAAACAGAAGGCTGGAATAAGCTTATGATTATCAAATTCCTTAGTCTTTTATCTTGAATCTATCATCTATAAATCTTATAAAAAAATGGCAATATTATCAAAAGAAGAAGCAAAACAGATTTTGCAGAAGGTGATGAGCTTTTCTACAGCCGACAGTATAGAGGCGAGTTTGTCAGGCAATAGCCAGGGCAATATCCGGTATGCAAGAAACACAGTTTCCACAAGTGGATATAATGAAGATGTTAGTTTAGGAGTAACTGCTAATTTCGGCAAAAGATCAGCCTCATCTACTATTAATGAATTTGATGACGAATCCCTAAAAAAGGTAGTTAAGCGTGCTGAGGAATTGGCCAAGTTAGCGCCTGAAAACCCTGAATTCATGGAGCCCTTAGGCCCCCAGGAATACAAGGAATCGAATACCTTTTTCGAAAAAACAGCTAATATAGCACCGGAATTTCGTGCTGAGGTTGCAGATAAAAGTATTACGCCGGCCAAGGCTAAGGATGTTACAGCTGCAGGTTATTTGGAAGACGGGGCAGGTTTTTCAAGTATTATGAACAGTAAGGGTTTATTCGCTTATTCAAAAAGTTCTAATCTTGAATTTACTGTTACCATGCGAACTAATGATGGAACGGGCTCAGGCTGGGTAACAAGGGATTTTAATGATGTGAGTCGTTTTAATGCCGCAGAAGCTTCCAAAGTAGCATTGGATAAAGCTGTAATGTCAAGAGATGCCAAGGCAATAGAGCCAGGTAAATACACTGTAATTCTGGAGCCTGCCGCAGGATCTGATTTATTACGTAATATGCTCTATAATATGGGTGCTAGACAGGCAGATGAAGGCAGAAGCTTTCTAGCTAAAAAAGGCGGAGGCAATAAAGTAGGAGAGAAAATGGTTGATGAAAGAGTCACTATTTATTCCGATCCTTTTCATGAACTGGTACCCGCTAATAGTTGGTCCGGTGATGGAATTCCAAGAGAAAAAGTTAACTGGATAGAAAATGGGGTTGTAAAAAACATGTTCTATAGTAGGTATTGGGCCGATAAGCAAGGGGTTGATCCTGTTCCACCTCCAGCAAATGGAATAATGATAGGTGGGGATGCCACTACCGAAGAGCTAATTAAAAGTACAGAACGTGGTATTTTAATTACCAGACTTTGGTATATCAGGTCCGTAGATCCGCAAACATTGCTTTACACAGGACTTACCCGTGATGGTACTTTATATATAGAGAATGGTCAAATCAAGCACCCAATCAAGAATATGCGATTTAATGAAAGTCCGGTAATTATGTTAAATAACCTGGAAGCATTAGGTCAGCAGCAAAGAGTAGACGGTAACTTAATTCCTGTGATGAAGATCAGGGACTTTACCTTTACAAGTTTATCTGACGCTGTTTAATCAAGATTGAGTTTTTTAAAATTAATAATTGCTTTCAAACAGCAATGTTTTTCTTGAAAGGGGATTATTCGAAAAAAAGATACTTTTTGAATAGTCCCTTTTTGTTTTTAACCATATTTAGGCCGATGTCGTTGAAAACATCAGACATATTTAAATTTACCTAAAAGCATCAATCTTCTTCAGATAAAAAAAATATCTCATTTACGGGCTTTCCAAAAAAATTCAGAAATCTTTAGAGCCAGCACCGTAGATGGCACAAACTTATTGCTCTCTATGGAACTGATAATCTGCCGGGATACCCCAACAAATTTAGCCAATCCTTCCTGAGTTATAAATGGTTCTTTTCACCTTTAAATTAGCCGTCATTTTACTGGCGGTTTTTCCAAATAAAATATTGAAAACTAGTGAAAATATAGGTGTAAGCAGAAAAACGGCTAAATAGGCACTCATGTAATCGGTAAATAGTGAGAGTTGGTGTAATACTTGAGCTATTGCTAAAACTCCAAGGCCCCAAATCAAATTAGTAAACTCCCAAAGCGAATTATTTTAAACTTAAATGTTCGATCATTTCATCTTCCTGTTTTTGTAGGCAGAAAATTAAGATTCCAAAACCTATAGCCCAGCATAAATGAAAAAAATCCGCAACCGCTTCCTGAGGGAACGGAAACTCATATGGAATAAAAATTGAAACGATCGGTACAATTATGGGAAAAGGGAATAGTGAGTAAGCCACCCATCTCCATTTCCTGTTAAGTAAGGGTATTTAAAAAAATATTATTAAAAGTTTTTATCGTTTTTTTGCTGTATTAAAATCCCGGTTCTTTCACTCACGAAACTTTAAGGGGGCTTGGATGTTTTGATTATTGTGAATCTATCTGTACTTGATTCTAACCATTTATATAATTCCTGCTATAATCATTGTAGCAGCTAAATTTTTAGCGTAAAATAGCAGTAATGAATGATTTCTTCTTCACACGTTTGCAATATGAATCAGGAGACTGGAATGTGGATGAGCAAATGCCCAGTAACTTGCTCAATTCACTGATTGAATATACCAATATCCCGATTGACCCTGTAGAAAAGGTAGTGCCTTTAAGCAGTGAAGAAATTTTTAAAAGTCCTTTTTGTTACCTGACCGGGCATAAACTGGTGCAATTTACCAGGCGTGAAAGAGAAAATTTTGAAAAATACATTCAAAATGGTGGTTTCATCTTTGTGGATGATTGCAATCATGATATAGACGGTCTTTTTGCCAAATCCTTTGAAAATCAAATGGCTGAAATATATGGTAATGGAGCTTTAAAAAAAATTCCTAACGATCATGACATCTATTACAGCTTCTTTGAATTTGATGATGGTCCACCCACCACTACTCAAGAGCTAAACGGCTGGGGCGATGATATTGTACACGATTATTTAAAAGCCATAACCGTGGATGATAAAATAAGGGTATTGTACAGTAATAAAGATTATGGCTGTGAGTGGGATTATGATTTTAGAAACAAAAGGTGGCTAGCACAAGACAATACCAAATTTGGAGTCAACATTGTAATGTATGCCTTATTTAATTAATTATTGATTAACATTTTTAATACAAAATGACCGAGCAAGACATTAAAGCATTAAGCGATAAATTCAAATTAGCTAAAAAGGAATTAGCTAAAGTAATAGTAGGGCAGGAGCATGTGATCAATGAAGTATTTATGGCTTTATTGGCTGATGGACATATTCTATTAGAAGGTGTGCCAGGGTTAGGTAAAACCTTGTTGGTAAGGTCTTTATCAAAAGTGATGGATTTGGATTTTCATCGTATTCAATTTACTCCTGATTTAATGCCTTCTGATATAATCGGTATGGAAATACTGGAAGAAGATAGAACTACAGGCAAGCGATTCTTCAAATTTAATAAAGGCCCTGTTTTCACTCATATTTTATTGGCAGATGAAATTAACCGTACTCCGCCAAAAACGCAATCTGCTTTATTGGAAGCGATGCAGGAACGAGAGGTGACTTATGCCGGACAGACTTACGAATTACCGAAGCCTTTCTTTCTATTAGCTACTCAAAATCCATTGGAACAATCTGGTACTTATCCTCTGCCCGAAGCACAGTTAGATCGTTTTTTATTTTACAGTATAGTTGAATATCCTGCTGTAGATGAGGAATTAGAAATTCTCAAACAAACCACCGGTTCAATAGCTAACGAAATAAAAGCACAACTTTCTGCGGAAGATATCCTACAATCCAAGAGATGGGTGAGGGATATAACTATTGGTCATTCCATTATTTCAAAAATCAATCAGCTTGTGAGAGATACAAGACCTCAAACCACTGAAAATGAACAGGTAAAAAAGTATGTGGAATGGGGAGCAGGCCCCAGGGCAGGCCAGTCAATTATATTGGCCTCCAAAGCCAAAGCTTTTATGGAAGGAAGACTGGCAGTAATTCCGGAGGATGTAATATCTGTTGTTCAGGCTGTACTTCGTCATAGAGTAGTGATGAATTTTACGGCCCGAACAGAAGATTATAGCGTTACCCATTTAGTGAATGAATTACTAAAAGATATCAATATGTAGAGACTTTTTATAGGTTACTTGAGTACAAAATATATATTATTGAATGATATAAGTAAATAATTACTTATTGAGAGGTGTTTTATTATTTTCCTGATCTTTACATTATAAGCAAAAAATTCACTTAAATTTTTAATGAATTCTATTCAAAAAATATTTTCTTTAACTGATTTGGAGGCCCTAAAAGCTTTGCAAATATATATCAGGCATTTGGTGGACAGCATCATGACGGGCATGCACCAAAGCCCAAAAAAAGGTTTTGGTGTTGAGTTTAAAGAATATAAAAATTACACTCCCGGAGATAGCTTAAAGCAGCTGGACTGGAAATATTATGCTAAAACAGATCATTATATGATCAAAGAAGCCGAGGTAGAACGCCAGCATGATTTTATTTTTGTTCTGGACAAAAGTAAATCGATGCAATTCAGCAGTGCTGAGGCTTCAAAATTTGATATTTCCAGAGCATTTATTGCTTCAATATCTTATATAGCCAATAGACAGCATGATAATTATCAGCTACATAATTCAACTAGCAAGTTTACTAATTTTGAAGCTTTTCTTTACCAATTAATACAATCCGAAACAGAGGCAGATTTTGATGTCGATGATTTGTTACCCGCTAAAATGGCATCTTCTAAAAGTACGGCATTTATAATCTCTGATGCTTACTTAGAGGATCATGAAATGGAGAAAATATTTAAAGGATGGGCTTATGCCAGTCAGAAAACTGTTTTTATTCACTTATTGTTTCAAAATGAGATCCAACTGGAATTTGAAAAAGAGAATTATCGTTTTCAGGATTTGGAGTCCGGAAAAACTGTACAGATAAATACCAAAGAAGCAAGGAGTAAATATCAACAGGAGCTAAGTATATGGCATAAAAACATAAAAGATAAGTGTGCTCAAAATA
>JBEPWY010000267.1:0-5466 GCA_041642185.1 Marivirga sp. | reverse complement strand
CAATACAGCATCTATTTTATGCTTCTCAAGAATTTCAATAATTGACTTTTTGGTAAGAGGCTTCAGGTATATATTATCAGCTGTTACCTTATCTGTCATGATGGTGGCAGGATTGGAATTAATTAATGTAACTTCAATTCCCTCCTCTCTTAAAGACTTTGAAGCCTGTGATCCGGAATAGTCGAATTCGCAAGCCTGACCAATGATAATAGGTCCGGATCCGATAATAAGTACTGATTTGATGCTGTTATCTCTGGGCATGATAATTCTTTTTACTTATAGTTAGGTCTTAAATAAATTGGGCAAAATTAAGTGTATAATGTTAGAAAGTAAAGCTTTTAGCTAATCAATCTTAGTATAAATGATAGAATAGACCATAGAGTTCATTGACGCTACTTTTTTCTTTTCAATAAATCCTTTTGTCAGAAAAATTTTATCAAAATCAGCAAGTTTTTTAACTTTTAAGCCTGAACTTATTCTAAAACATAAATACATAAACTGAATTAAAAATTTTTGGCCCTTGCTTTTGGGATAGAAGTCAGTATGGATCCAAACCCCTTTAGGTTTTAATAAAGAAGATAAATGATCAAAGGCCACTTGAAGTTCTTTAAATGAAAAACAATCTAGAAAGAAAGGGGTAATAATCACATCATAATGACTACCTACAAGAAAAGTTATAATATCGGCATGAACAAAATTAACTTTTGCTGTAAAATTTCTTTTTTTGGCCATTTCTATCATTTTATGGGAAGCTTCTATATAATCAACAGTATGACTTATTTTTAGTGATGCTAAAAGTTTACCTGTTCCACCACCTGCTATTAAAATATGGCTCTTTTCTGGAATATCCTTTAAAAAAGTATTTGTAGCCAAATCCAATTTATTACCAAATACTAAATATTTAAGCTTATCATAAAATGGCGCAATGGAATTAAAGCTACCCATCTATTAATAATTCAATTAAGGGCAATACAAAGACTATATCTCCTATTACACGATACCACTCTTCTTCCTTGAGAGCAGTTTCTTTGCTTAATACCATGGCCAGAACGGAACCCATAAAAATAAATATAGCTTGGTAATCCAAAAAATCCGATTGTTTAAAAAGAAAAAATGAAAGAGACCATGTAAGGATAAAAACAATAAACAAACCCAAAATCACTCTTCTGCTGGCATCAAAGCCTTTTACAGTAGCAAAAGAATTGAAACCCGATTCTTTATCCTGCTTAAATTCAAACATGTTAAACATCAAGAGATTAATAGCTGCCAAAAGAAAAAACTGAAGCCAAAAATAAGCTAGTATTAGAGGAAATTCCCCCAAACTGGCAAAAGTTGGCAAGCATATACCTGAAGCGTAAACCAATGCTATAAACCATTCCTTACCCCAATAAGGTTTCTTTCTTATAAAATGAACAAAAGTTAAATACAGAATTACAGTAGTACCCAATCCCAAACCATACCACAGTAGTTCGGCTTTAAGAAACTGAATAGTATAAATTAGCATTAAAATGGCCGCTGCCACTAGTCCTATAATATAAGGAGCTATTTTAGAATGTATAAAATGTCTAAAAACAGCCTCTTTAGGATTGATTTTTCTGGCATCTAATAAATGATCGATAGTATAGATCAACCAAACTGTTAAAGCCAATGCCACAATAGTTGAGAAAGGAATATCTGCATCAAAATACTTACCAACCCAGCTGGCACTGATAGCCGCACCTGCAACCACGTCCAAACTAAAGGCTCTGATATATTGATAGGCTTTGGAAAACATTTATTAACTTGTAATCAAACAAAAGGAAAGAAACAACAAAAAAAGGCTATCACGCATTGCATGATAGCCTTCAGTAAATATTATTTTAAGAGAATTAAATTTTCTCCTTAATTCTTGCTGCTTTACCCATTTTACCTCTAAGGTAGTATAATTTAGCTCTTCTTACAGAACCTCTTCTTACTACCTCTATTTTTTCAATAGCCGGAGAGATAACCGGGAAAATTCTTTCTACACCAACACCACTTGATACTTTTCTTACAGTGAAAGTAGCAGAATTACCTGCGCCTCTTCTTTGTATTACTGTACCTTGATATTGCTGAATACGTTCTTTATTACCTTCGGTAATTTTTACGTGAACATTGATAGTATCACCTGATTTAAAATCAGGAAGTTTACTAACTGCTTCTTTGTATTCGTTCTCTATAAGTTTGATTAGATCACTCATTGCTCTTGCTTTTATTCGATATCATTCGAATCCTTGTCCGAAAAATGGAGTGCAAATATAAAAATTATTTCTATCTATTGCACTCAATTGTTAAAAATATTTAATCTTTTTTAAGTAAATCCGGCCGTCTCAGTTTTGTTTTCTCAACTGCCCTGTCAAACCGCCACTGTTCAATGTTTTTCTCATGGCCCGAAAGCAATACTTCAGGGACTTTCATTCCTTTAAAATCTGCAGGCCTTGTATAAACAGGAGGAGCTAATAAACCATCCTGAAAAGAATCGGTTAAAGCAGAAGTTTCATCTGACAAAACACCTGGCAACAGCCTTACAACCGCATCAGTAACCACTGCTGCAGCTAATTCACCACCTGAAATCACATAATCTCCTATACTGATCTCTCTGGTAATAAAATGAGTTCTGATTCTTTCATCTACTCCTTTATAATGTCCACAAAGAATTAACAAATTTCCTTTTAAAGAAAATTCATTCGCAATATTTTGGCTGAAGCTTTCCCCGTCCGGACTCATGAATATTACCTCATCATAGGTCCTCTGAGATTTCAAATCGTCAATTGCATTAGCAACAGGCTCAATTTGAAGCACCATTCCAGCACCTCCCCCAAAAGCATAATCATCAATTTTATGATGCTTATTGGTAGAATATTTTCGCAAATCATGCACCTCAATCTCTACTAAGCCTTTTTCCTGGGCACGCTTTAAAATGCTATCAGAAAATGGGCCTTCTAATAATTTGGGCAGACATGTGATAATATCAATTCTCATTGCAACTTATTAATCTTCCAAAAAAAGCTCCAGAAGTCCTTCCGGAAGATTTACTGACATAATTTGCTTCTCCCTATCCACTGAAACAATTATTTCATCATTAATAGGAATCAGTACTTCCTTCTCCTTATAATTCATCCCTATCAAATCCTGATGTCCGGTATCGTAAACTTGGCCAACTTCGCCCAGCTCCCCTAAATTTTCATCAATTATTTGATACCCGATGATTTCATGAAAATAAAACTGATCACTTTCCAATTCAGGCAACTGATCCAGTGGTAAATGTAAAGAGAGACCTTTAATAGTTAAAGCGGCATCTTTATCATCTATTTCCTCAAATTTTATAAGGGCTTCAGAATTTCTGATTTGCAGATGTTCAATAAAAAATGGAATCAGCTTTCCGTTTTGCAACAGAAAAACAGATTCCATTTCAGCATATTCCTGAGGAAAATCTGTATCTAATGCAACATATACTTCCCCTTTTAGGCCATGAGGTCTTGAAACAATACCCAATTCAAAGCATTGTGATAGCTTCATGGCTTTAACTATTAATTTTCTTTTTTCTCTTCAGGAGATTCTTCTTTCGGAGTCTCTTCAGCAGGAGCTTCTTCTGCCGGCGCTTCAGCAGCAGGAGCTTCCTCAGCTGCAGCTTCAGGTTGAGGGTTTTTTGCTTCCTCTTCAGCCTTTAAAGCAGCTTCTGCTTCTTCTTGTCTCTTACGGATGTTTTCAGCTCTGGCTTCGTTCACTTTAGTTTCTGCCGCTAATCTTTCCTGCTTATCTGCAGCTTTCTTATCAGCAATTACTTTTTCTTTACCTTCAATCTGAACACCTTTTTCTTTAGTCCAGGCTTCTAATTTCTTGTCGGCATCTTCCTGAGTTAAAGCTCCCTTAATAACACCAATTTGCAAGTGTTTTCTGTAAAGGATTCCACGGTAAGAAAGCATCGCTTTTACAGTATCCGTTGGTTGAGCTCCATTCATTAACCATTCAAAAGCTTTTTCATTGTCAAGCTCAATAGCGGCTACAGGTGAGTTCGGATTATAAGTTCCGATTTTTTCAATAAAGCGACCATCGCGTGGCGCACGGGCATCAGCTACGACTACATCGTAAATTGCCAGTTTTTTTCGGCCTCTTCGGGCCAATCTGATTTTTACTGCCATTTTTAAATTTTATTTAGCAAATAATTGAAGGATCACGTCCTTCTTATCTTTAGGTCTGCAAAGGTAATGAAAAAAATGATTATTCCCCATTATCTAATTACAGAAAAATTATAAGTAACTCATTTTCATAAATTTGAACCTTTTTCAATATAAACGAAACTTACTATTTTGTTTTTAAGAGTTTGAAGGAAGTGACGGAAAAGCCACAACAAATAAAAGGACTCCTTCATAATTGTTTGATGAGAACTTATCACTCCATTTTAAGTATGTGCATTTTCCCAGGATCAAAAGGTGGCTATCATGCGGTCCATTGGAAAAATATCATCATGCTGGCCAAAATCAGGAGGCATATAAAAAGTATAAATTAATTATATAACAGGAAGGTATAGCCTCATAAAGTAATATGTTTTGGATCAATGCAGTCATTAAATCTAAATTGATATAATACTTAAATAATGGCTTATAAGAGTATAAAATATAAACCTCAGTTTTGGTAAACCACTTTTAAAAGAGAACAGTTGGCAATAAAAAACTTATGAGCAAATAAGTCGTTTTTATACTTATTATTTATAATATAATTTTGCTAATTAATTCATTATCAAATTAATTTGCTTAATCGCTTAAGCAGTTTTTAACTTAGTTTAATACCTTTTATATTTGTCTTATCAATAAACTAAAGTTCCATAATGGATAAGTATTCATACATTGCCAATGCCCATAGTAACTATTTAGAAGAGTTATACCAATCATACAAAAAAGATCCTGAATCAGTAGATGACTCATGGCAGAAGTTTTTTGAAGGTTTTGAATTTTCCCAACGCGATTTCGGTTCCCACGGAATAGATGGTATTGAAAAAGAGGATGCAAAGGTTTCTTCTAAGGAAACTAAAGTACGAAACCTTATTCAGGCTTATCGCATGCGGGGCCATCTTAAATCTAAAACAAACCCTGTAAGAGAAAGAAGATCTCATGATGCGAGAATCAGCCTTGAGGAATTTGGTCTTAATGATGCTGATCTTAAAGAAGAATTTACAATTGGTAGCGAAATAGGTATTGGTAAAGCCAGCCTAAAGAAAATACTTGACACACTTGACAAAATCTATATTGGCTCAATCGGATTTGAATACATGCACATCCGCGACCCGAAAATTGTAGATTGGTTTATTGATAAAACTGAAAAACCGCTAGGCAATTACCAGCCATCTAAGGAAGATAAAAAAAGAATCTTATCTAAATTAAATGAAGCAGTAGTATTTGAGAATTTTCTCCACACAAAATTTTTAGGACAAAAAAGGTTCTCACTGGA
>JBEPWY010000266.1:0-5466 GCA_041642185.1 Marivirga sp. | reverse complement strand
ATCGAATAATTGTGAAAGGTCGGTGGGAATTACCACCTATCTAAAGATTTTATTGTGACTCTTCTCGCAGGTTACAGGAGGTTTTATTAATGCTGGATATGGTTATTTGGCAGGAACTGCTGCGAAAGTTCCAGCATTACTTGGTGAATTATCAGATGGAGTAAAAACTTATGATCCTGGCATTATCGGACTTAAAGTTTTAACTGGATTATCTGATTTAGTTTTTCCAACAAGCCTGAATCATTCAAGTTCAGCCATATAATGAGTTAGAAATCCAAACTCATCTTTATTTTCCTCATAAAATCTTAAAGAAGAGAAATGATAAGCTAAAGGATCTTCTGCTAATAGCCATTTACCTTTAACCGGGTTGTTATGTATGTAATCAAGCTTTTGTTCAATAATTTTTCGTGAACTAAGATACTTATTAAGCGAATTCCTTTGCCAAAACTGATATTTTCTGTCTGTTAAATTCACTTGAAAGTGCTCTAAAACTTTAGGGTGGTTTTTAATTAAATCAAATTTGATCATCTGTCCAGTAAATTTCATAAAATTTCTTTGAACATCTTTTAAAATATAAGGGGGGGTGATCTTCCAAAGCAGATGGATATGATTAGGCATAATCACGAAAGCATATATATATGCTTGTTGTTTATCCACTAAGTATTTTAAACTGTTTATAATGATGTATTTATATTTGTCAGGCTTTAAAAGTGGTTTCCACTGATAAATGGTGGCGGTATAAAAATTAATTTTGTAATGTTCTTCATTAATTTCAACCATCATTCTGTTTTTTAATTTGTCGAAAATTATTCCAGGTTATTTTGTGAATAAATTATGGAAGTTGTTGGTGAAAACACCAACAACAGGAGGGGGTAAATCTTCTGCCCAGGCCTTAAAAGGATCAACTGAAGAAGCGCAGTTTTAAAGTAGAATTGTCATAATGGTTGTTGGTGAAAACACCAACAACAGGATGAGAAATTATAAAAACCTTGTTATAAAGCTTCCAAAGTAAGTATAAAAAAAAGGATGCCATAATCCGGCATCCTTTTTTAACTTATTACGATCCGAAGAGATAATTCCCAATTATTTGAATTCCTCAATCGCATCGCTTAAATCATATACTTTGGCTTCAGGCTTCAGGCTTTTAACAATACTGAAACCTGTGGCTGATCTGTAACCTCCTGCACAATGGATAACTATAGGTTTATCTGTTGAAATTTCACCTATTTTTTCCCTCAATTCAGGCAATGGAATGTTCTTTGCATTCTCAAAAATAAGGCCATCTTCAACCTCAGATTTATTTCTTATATCAATGATATGATATGCTTCCGGATTATTTTTAAAATCTTCAAGCTTGATTAAATCATCATTTATCATTTCGCCTTTAGGATTTATCACGGCTGCTATAATATTTACTTCATAACCTATTTTAGCAGCACGGAAGATAGCGAAATCCAAGGCTTCCTCATTTTCGGCAATCAGGTAATACTTTTCTTCCGGTGCTACTATGGATCCCAACCAGGTTTCAAATTTATCATCTTCCTTGTTTTGGATGTTAATAGCACCTTTTAAATGACTTTTTTTGAAATCTTCTTTGGCCCTACTATCAATAATAATGGATCCTTGTGGAATTTCCAGGCCATCTTTTTTATCCACATTTTGAACAGACTCACTTAAAGCCCCGGCACCCTTCCTATTGACCTCCACACTATTGGGAAAGTATTTGGGAATAAAAGACTGTCCCTCCAGAAAATTTTCTATAAACTTATCCTTATCCTTGAGCTGAAAAGCCCAATTATTGCTTTTTTCCCTTCCGATGGTGCTGCTAAGATCATCACTCATGTTTTTACCACATAAAGAACCTGCTCCATGTGCAGGATACACTGTTGTTTCATCTTCAAGTAAGGAAAAAACGTCATGAACTGTATCGAACATCATGCCTGCCAATTCTTTTCTGTTGACCTGGATGTTTCCGGCACCTTCCCTTAAATCAGGCCTTCCAACATCACCCACAAAGAGGGAATCACCCGTAAATACTGCCTTTTGTTGTCCGTTTTCGTCTAATAATAAATAGCTGTTGTGATCCGGAGAGTGGCCCGGCGTAAATAATGCTTTAAAGGTTACTTTTCCAATTTTCACTTCATCTCCATGACCCATATGAGTATAGTCATAGCTTACCCCTACCTTTTCATTCACATAAATAGTAGCGCCGAACTTTCTTTGAAATTCAAGATGGCTGCTAATGAAATCAGCATGAGGGTGTGTTTCAAAAACAGCTACAATTTTTGCATTATGTTCTTCTGCGAACTTAACAAAGGGCTCAATATCCCTATGTGGATCTACCAGTGCTACTTCCCCCTCGCTTTCAATAGCAAAGGAACCCTGCGCTAATGCTTTATCATAAAAATGTTTAATATTCATAGTTTGTTAATTTAAAATTTGATGATAAGATTTTTTTCTATCTAATTTAATCAACGAAGATTTAATCCAAAGGATAGTAACATTTGTTACAATTTGAAAGTAAAGTATGGTTCTTTTAATAAAACCATTATTAAAGAAAATAAAACCATTGTTTGTAGTCTACGGCTTGTTTAACCGAGGAGTTAAGGTGCAAATGAAACTGCTAAAGCAGTAAATATTTAACCCTAGGACTCAAAAAATGCTTTGCAGATTTTGAGTTGAACATCATGTTTTAAAGACAAAATGGTAGGCGGTATCTCCTTTTTTAAATTAAAGGCAGATTTAATAATATGTAATACGAAATGTAATTCTAATCAAAGAGTGTTTATCATTGATTAAAAGAGGCTTATACAATCCGCAAATAATACAAGCGAGATGCTTGCACTATTTGCAGATTTAAGATTTATAATAAAAATCCGTACCTCGATGACTCCCGGTTATATGACACGGGACAGCTAGGTAGTATATTTTCAAGCGATTTTTATCACATAAACAGTTCCTTGTAAATCATGAATGAGCCCATAATCAATACAAACCAACCAAAGCCTTTCTTCAATTTTTGTCCGTCAATTAAACCAGCTAAATAAGTACCAATAAATATACCACTTGCAGCAATAGCAGTGAAAATCATTAAAAATTGCCAATCAATATCGCCTCCGGCTTGAATATCACCAATAAAGCCTAATAAAGATTTTGCCGCAATTATGAGCAAGGAAGTTCCTATAGCTTCTTTCATTGGTAATTTGGCCAACACTACCAGGGCTGGTATAATTAAAAACCCACCTCCGGCACCTACAAGGCCTGTTAATGAACCTACCACTATTCCTTCTATTATAATTAAAGGGTAATTAAATTTCTTTGGAGTTTTTACATCTTTAAGCTCTTTCTTTAACGCTTTTTTATCCTTTATCATAGAATAGGATGCTGCAATCATTAAAAGAGCAAATATTACCATAATCCCTATGGATAAAGTGATTTCTAAATCTCCTATAAAGAACCATGATTCCGGTAAAGCGGGCACCAAAAGTAAACGAGTGAGGTAAACTGCTATAAAAGCCGGAATGGTAAAAACAATTCCTGTTTTATAATTAACTAATCCTTTTCTGGCGTAATTAACACCGCCCACCAAGGCACTAAAGCCAACAATAAATAGCGAATAGGCGGTTGCTGTTACAGGAGTGATTCCTAATAGGTACACCAAAACGGGTACTGTTAAAATTGATCCTCCGCCTCCAATTAACCCCAGGGAAATGCCAATTATGGCTGCACTTAAATATCCAAATATTTCTATTAATGTCATAATTTGTATTCTGTCAAATTTTTAACAAAAGTATGTGCAAAGAAAAGGGGCTGGCGTAACAAATGTTACTTAACTGTTTTTTTTAACGTAAGTAATGAAAATATTGTTAAAATGAGTACTAATTTATTAGCCGGATAAATGTAGTAATTTTTTAGTTTTCAATTGTGGCTACCAATGGTTGATAAAAGCTTTTTGACTTATCTTTTTTAATTTACTCTTATGAAATAGTCAACCCGAATACTCGGGACCATCCAAAGTAAATATTTAATAGGTCATGTCCTGGAATAAGTTGACACAATTTTGAAAGAAATTGTAAACTTAAATCAGGACGTGACCCCCCCATCGGGATCGAGATAGCTAGTCCCGCACGAGCGGGAAGGACCTAATGTAGTTTTAGGTTACCCTGTATTAAATGAAGATTATTTTCTACTGTTTGATTCCAATGAACCTAATAATATCAGCTTTACCCTCATGAAATTTACCTTCCGATAAATTAGTTTCCAAAATTTCCAGTTTCTCAATTTTCAGATTTTGAAAATCCTCTCTAAGAATTTCCTTTGTATAAAGCATTTCTTCGTTTTTAGGCCCACCGGAAGTATTTTGTAATTGCTTTGGATTAAAAGCTTCCAAGATCAACCTTCCTCCAGGTTTTAACCATTTTACTGCTTTTTGATGGGCTATTTTTCTTAACTTTTTTGGGAAATGCGTATAGATTAATGCTACCACATCAGCTGAATTCTCAGGATATTCTTTATCCTGTATATCAGCTACTTCAAAATCAATTATCACTTTATTCCGAGCAGCTAAATCAAGGGCTTTTTCTTTAGCTGATTTGCTATAATCAAAAGCCTGCACTGTCCAACCTAGCTGTGCTGCAAAAACGGCATTTCTACCTTCTCCGTCACCTGGCAAAATAATTTCACCTTTTGGTAATTGTTCTAAATTTTCACGCAAAAATTCATTAGGCTTGGTGCCGTAAATAAAATCTTTTTGTGTGTAACGTTCATTCCAGAATTCTTTCATATAATAGATTATTATAAACTAGAACCTAGACTTGATTCTAGGTTCTAATTTTTATTTTTTTGGAACCTCACAGTTTCCACTTGCGCAGCTACCACCTCCGCAACCTTGATTGAACAAAGCTAAAAAGGTAAATAATGCACCAATACCACCTGCAAATATTTCTGACTCAGTTATTCCTACAAATACTAAATATAGACCTATAGCCAGTCTAAGCCAGCGCATGAAAGTCCAAGGCGTATGTAAAATAGTTTTGATCATATTAGCTTTCTATCGAGTGAAGTCCATGCCCCACCATTGTACACCTTATCATACCCCTTTGCCTTTAACAAACTTTTAGCGCGACCACTTCTCATCCCTGAAGCACAACAGGTAATAATAGCTTTATCTTTGTTTTTTAGTTGCCCTAAATTACTGGGCAAACTTTCCACAGGGATATTTATGGCCTTTTTAATATGTCCTTGCTGAAATTCGCCTTTAGTACGTACGTCTAAAATGATAGCACCTTCATCTGCTAATTGTTTCAAATCAACTGCAGGACCTAGTCCGAATAATTTTCTAAAAAAACTCATAAGGCCATTGCATAATTTTCAGCCTCATACCATGAACCTCCGTTGTGACATTAAATGCCTTTAGATTCTAAAATCTGCTCTGCCATTCCGCTACGGTTACCTGAAGCACAACAT
>JBEPWY010000265.1:0-5478 GCA_041642185.1 Marivirga sp. | reverse complement strand
AGAACATGGAAAAGCATGGTGGTTTGATGCCTCATACCCAATATGGCACTACAGAAGTTTATTATTTTCTTAAAGCCCAACAGGCTCCATCATCATTGAGCCTGAAAGGGAGTAGATTTGATGAGCAATATCAGAAATATTGTATTGCCAAATTCACCAAAGATGGTCAGGGAAGAGCTACTTTGCACAGGTACCCCTTTGACAGATAATTACTAGGCCGATACCATTAAAACCTTCCAGGCTTTAGCTACTTCTCCTTTAGTCAGTAGTTCATGAGCGTGTAAATGCAATGCTTTTTCCAGTTTTTCAGGTTGGCCGGCATTTTCAGTAATGATTTTTTGTACTACTTCATGCTTAGCCATTTCAGAAATTTCTTCCTGGCTCGGAAGTTCCTCTACATTCCCCAGCTTCCCTAAATCATTTCCAGTTAGCACTTTACTGAGTCTAATTCCTTCCGGAATGGCATCTACTCCCACTCCTAATTTGCTCAATGGTTTCTCCACCTCAAATATTCCTTCTTTAGCACGGGAATACCAATTGCCACCCATTCTGCCAATAGGATCTAATTTAATAGGGTCTATTTTACCATTCTCATCCAAAATCTCATCATTTATGTGAATGAAAACTACCTCACAAATGACTAAATTCCCCGCACCGCCTTCTGTACCGGTTTCAATAATTTGTTTTACTATGCATTCAAATGCCACAGGAGACTCTGCTACTCTAGGTGGTTTTATTTTCTCTGATTTCGCTTCTGTGAAACCAGACTTTGTAAATTCATTCACCCCTTGGCCATACTCTGTTGAAGCCAATGACATTTGCTCCACCATAGCATAATTAGCTATATTTATCACGACTTCCCCCACTTCTTTCACATTTTCAAAACTATGCTTAGTGGTATTGTCCCTTCCTCTTCTGGATGGGGAAAAAATCAAAGTAGGGGGATTTGCACCAAATACATTAAAAAAGCTGAAAGGGCTAAGGTTTACATTTCCAGCTTTATCAATAGTGCTTGCAAATGCAATAGGACGGGGTGAAATAGCCCCTAATAACAAACCATGGAGTTCAGGAGTTTTTATAGATTTAGGATCAATTTTATTAAAGGCCATAATGGAAATTGTAATTAGATGGAGTAAAGTTCAAATTTATAAAATTGTAATACAATATCAACGAATCAGGAATAGGAAAGATTTAAGCATTTTCTATTAGCCATAGTTCAAGTACCAATAAGCTGTAGATCAGGTAAGCAACATTCAAATCTTTGTATTGTTGACCCAATATTAACTTTTTCACCTCAAGAGGCTCAAGGTATTTATAAATTTTAGCCTGAGGGTTCAGTAGCAAGTCTTTTATTATGGATTGGAAATCTTGGTCGATCCATTGATTAATAGGCGCCTCGAAAGATACCTTCTTACCTTTCGCTACTTCTTCCGGTAATTTGTCTTTGTACAACTCTTTTAAAAGCACCTTTCTATTGAAACCGGAAATTTTATAAGAATCCGGTAGGCGAGATGTAAACTCAAACAATTCATGATCAAGAAAAGGAGACCTGGCTTCCACTGAATAAGCCATACTGCAACGATCCATTTTCACCAATATTCCTGATAACAAATTGAAGTGTCGGTCCAAATTCATTAGTTGATCTAGTTTGGATAGGTCAGCAATGCTTTTATTGGCTATTAATGATTTGGTGGTATTTTTAATACTGCTTTTATCTTTCCAGATGTGCTCCAATGTACTGTCACGCCACATATCCACTGTATAGCCAAGGTATTGTTCTTCGGTAGGCATGGCTGATATATTAGCAATACGCTTGGCAAATGCCAAATTAGTACGTCTTGCCGAATGAGGTAAAACAGTCTTTAAGTATTTCAAGAAGTTAAATTTCGCATAATGATTGGCCAGGAAGTACCTTCTGTAACCACCGAATTGTTCATCACCTCCGTCACCATTGAGCATTACCTTTACGTGCTGACCTGCGGCCTTTGCTATAGCCAAATTGGGAATGGCGCTGGTGTCGGCAAAAGGCTGATCAAAAGTGCTGATGACCTTTTGCAACATTTCCAATGGTTCCAGCTTAAGGGGGATAATTTCATGAGATAACCCTAAAGAAGAGGCGGTTTTCTGAGCGATTTTAGACTCATTCTGGCTGGTACTGAAAGGGTATTCAATGGTATAAGTTTTAATATTTTGGTTTATTTTTGAAGCTTCATAAGCAATTACGGAGCTGTCCCAGCCTCCGGAAAGAAATAAGCCTACAGGTACATCGGCCCTTAACCTCATTTTAGTGGCATTCTCAATTAAATTACGGGAAGTTTTATGGATTTCCTTTTTACTCAAATGCCATTTAGGCTGATAAGTATATGTCCAATATGATTTTTCGTTTATAATTCCGTTTTGAAAGCTTAAAAAATGCCCAGGCTTTACAGCATATACATTTTTATAAATGGTTTCCGGTTCAGGAATATTTGAAAGGCATAAATAATGATAAATAGCTTCCTCATTGATTTTTACATCAAAATCAGCTTGACGCATGATTTTTACCAGTGCTTTTAGTTCAGAGGCAAATATAAAACACTCTGCATTTTGAAAGTAATAGAGTGGCTTTTGTCCTATTCTGTCTCTTGCCAATATTAATTTTTCGGAGGATTTATCGTAAAATGCAAAGGCGAACATTCCTTTAAGTGAATTCACACATCCCTCTCCAGATTTTATCAGGCATTGAAAGAGTATTTCGGTATCCGATTGACTGGAAACTTTTAATTCTTGAGCTAATTCTGGATAATTGTAGATAGCACCATTGAACACCAAAGAATGGCCCGCCTTATTCTGCATAGGCTGAGCACCTTCCTCAGGCGCAATAATTTTTAAGCGCTGAGTACCCATTAGCATATGCTTGGTAGTTACCACTCCCTGTTCATCAGGGCCTCTGTGACGCATCAAAGCTAAAGCCTCAGTAAATTGAGTTTTAGATATTAATTCTGTTTTTTGCCAGATGCCTGCTATGCCACACATTGATTAATATTTATATAAATATGAATTCATCAAATCTAATTAAAAATTAATCCGGATGCTTTAAATCATTTAAAACAAAAACCACTGGTCTTTGGCAAAATCTTCATGATAAACTGCTTCATCAAATTTAAAATATTGTGCCGGCTTATGAGATACGTTGGTTTCCCTTTCATCCATAGGAACCAAAAAATTATTCCGTAGCATGCGTTTTCTGAAGTTTCTTTTATCAAGCGATACCCCTACAATGGCTTCATATAAGGTTTGCAACTGTCGAAGGGTAAATTTCTCCGGAAGTAAGGAGAACGCAATTTTAGGTTCTCTTTTAATCTTTTCCCTTAACATAAACCAACCTGTATTGGCAATGTCATTATGATCAAAAGCTAATTTTTTAGGTTCTTCAATAGGGTGCCATAATACTTCTTCCGCAAAGGAAGAGGGGGAAAACTCAAAATCTTTCACCTTTACCAAAGAATTATAACCAATGGTTATTACGCGCTCTTCAGGATGTTTACGCACTGTTTTTAACCATTCAATATCCACAGGGTCTTTAATTCTATCTGGAGAGCCGAAAGTCTTAAATTGCTCTAAATAAAGGTCTTTTAAAGTAGTGAGCTCAAATAATATTCTGTTGGCGGCATTATCAAGATCTTCGCCTTTCTGAACCAGGTCTCCTGGCAAAGCGTAAACATTTTTACCTGCTTGTTTTCTCTTTATCAATAAAATGTTAATCTTTTGATCATCAAAACCAAAAATAACGCAGTCAACGGATATATGAGGATTATAGTGAAAGTCTTCCATTAAAAATAAAAAAATTATTCCACAAAGATAGTAAAATACTATTGCTAAGTGTACTCATTACACTATCTTTGACATGCTTATAAAAAAAATATGACAAAAATGAAGCGTATTGCCGTTTTTACCTCAGGAGGGGATGCCCCTGGAATGAATGCCGCCATTAGAGCGGTTGTGAGGGCCGGGATATACTATAAAAAAGAAGTGGTAGGGATTTACCGTGGCTACGAAGGGATGATAGAAGGAGATTTCGTGCCTTTAGAGGTGCGCTCTGTTTCAAATATTTTGCAGAGAGGCGGTACCATGCTTAAATCAGCAAGATCAAAAGAATTTAGAACAGCTGAAGGCAGGGCAAAAGCGTTTGAGCAGTTAAAGAAAATGAAAATTGATGGCTTAATTGGCATTGGTGGCGATGGCTCTTTTAACGGGATGCATCATTTATATCTTGAACATAAAATGCCCTATGTATGCATACCAGGTACTATTGATAATGATATACCAGGTACGGATTTTACTATTGGGTTTGATACAGCCACTAATACGGCTGTAAATGCCATTGATAAAATTCGAGATACGGCACTTTCGCATAACCGTTTGTTTTTTATTGAGGTAATGGGAAGAGATTCAGGATATATTGCCATTAACAGCGGAATTGCTGGTGGTGCTGTATCAATAATCATTCCTGAAGAGGAAACATCTATAGATCAGTTAATTGAAAAATTAAATGCCAGTGGCACTCAAAATAAGTCATCTAGTTTGGTGATTGTTGCAGAAGGTGGTAAATCTGGTTCTGCAATGGAGATTGCGAAAAAAGTACACGAAAAATTCTCGTATTTCGATACGAAAGTGACTATATTAGGACATTTACAAAGAGGTGGCACACCTACTTATTTTGACCGTGTATTGGCAAGCAAAATGGGAGTTGCCGCCGTAGAAGGCTTAGAGGCAGGGCAAACAGATGTGATGGTTGGCATTGTTAATAAAGAAGTAATCTTTAATAAATTTGACATCATTATGTCACAGCCTAAAGACATTAACAAAGATGATTTACGCATCGCAAAAATTTTATCGATATAACACATGATACTAATAGGAACAAGCGGCTCAACAAAATGTGATTGGCAACTGGTAAACGATCAAAAAATATCTGTCAAAAAGAGCACTAAAGGCATCAATCCTTTTTTTATGGATGATAAAGCTATCGCGGAAACTATATCTACTTTGGGAGATGATGTTTTGCAAAATAAAGATCAGATAGAGGTAGTTTATTTTTTTGGAGCAGGATGCTCAAGCAGACACTTTTCTACAATGGTGGAAAGAGGCATCTCCATGGTTTTTAATAAATCGCACTTATATGTAAAAGAAGATATTGTTGCTTCAGCTTTTGCAACTTTTGAAGGCGAACCTTCCATAACAGCCTTAATGGGTACCGGTTCCAACGCCTGCCTTTTTGATGGAGACATTGTAAGACAGGAAGTAAGCGGTATGGATTTCATATTAGGAGATGAGGGTAGCAGGAGCCATTTCGGTAAAACTCTGCTTGGCAAGTATTTAAAAAGACAATTACCTTCAGATATTCAAAGGGATTTAGAGCAGGAATTTCAGTTAAATAAGGCTGATATACTTCTTAATGTATATATTAAGCCTTACGCTAATGTATATCTTTCTAGT
>JBEPWY010000264.1:0-5486 GCA_041642185.1 Marivirga sp. | reverse complement strand
TTTGATAAATATTTCCAGATAGTAAAATGCTTTAGAGATGAAGATTTACGTGCGGATAGACAGCCGGAATTTACTCAAATTGACTGCGAAATGTCTTTCGTAGAGCAGGAAGATATACTTAATACAGTCGAAGGTCTGGTAAAGTATCTTTTCAAAGAGGTGAAGGGGATGGAGATTTCTGACTTTGAAAGAATGACTTATGACCATGCTATGAAATATTACGGTTCTGATAAGCCTGATTTACGTTTCGGTATGCCATTCGTTGAATTGAATGAATTGGCCAAAGGAAAAGATTTTAATGTTTTTGACCAGTCAGAATTAATATTAGCCATTAATGCTCCCGGATGTTCAGAATATACCCGTAAGCAATTAGATGCCCTTACTGAGTATGTGAAAAGACCACAGATTGGAGCTAAAGGCATGGTCTATGTAAAATGTAATCTGGATGGTACATTTAAATCCTCTGTTGATAAATTTTACAATCAGGAAGATTTAAAATCGTGGGCAGATGCTGCCGAAGCCAATCCTGGAGATTTGTTGTTGCTCTTAAGCGGAGGAACAGATCATACCCGTAAATGTATGAGCGAGCTTCGATTAAAAATGGGAACTGACCTGGAACTAAGAGACAGAAATACTTTTAAACCTTTATGGGTATTGGATTTCCCTCTTTTGGAGTGGGATGAGGATTCTAAGCGATTTCATGCCATGCACCACCCATTCACCAGCCCTAAACCTGAAGATTTAGAGCTAATTGACACTGATCCGGGTAAGATCAGGGCTAATGCTTATGATATGGTAATTAACGGAGTGGAAATCGGCGGAGGAAGTATCAGGATCCATAATCGTGAGTTACAGGAGAAAATGTTCAAAGCTTTAGGTTTCACCCCGGAAGAGGCCAAAAAGCAATTTGGGTTTCTGTTAGATGCTTTTGAATATGGTGCCCCGCCACATGGAGGAGTTGCATTTGGTTTTGACAGGTTATGCGCCATGTTTGGTGGTTCAGATTCTATCAGAGATTATATTGCCTTTCCTAAAAATAATTCAGGTAGAGATGTGATGATAGATTCACCTTCTACTATTTCAGCCGATCAGTTAAAAGAACTTCATTTATCCATTAAAAGTTAAAAATTGATAGAGCATACTTACATTGAGTTAATGGGTTGGACACTGGCCGATCCATTAACTTTCTTGTCCGATTTGTTAATGGCTGCAGTATGCCTATTCTGTGGTCATCGCTTATTTTATGATTATAAAGGGAAATATTCTAAATTTTTCGGATTGTTTTTCCTTTTTCTGGGAGTTTCGGCTTTTTTGGGAGGTACATCTCATTTGCTGGATGAGTACCTGGGAAAAACACCACATCTTATTGCGTGGCTAGTCCAGGGAGTTGCTATTTTATTTGTTGAGCTGGCATGTATCCGACTCATAGAAAAGAGAAAATTTAAGAATTTACTGAGAGCAATTGTTTATGGCTCTTTCGGAATTTTCATCTCCAGAATATTTACGATCCAAAGCTTTGATGTTGTGAAGTTAAATTCCACTATTGGTTTGATTGGCTTTGTCTTTATTATTCACCTTGTAAAATACTACAGAACTAAGGTGGCTGCCTATTTAAGCGTGCCATTGGCTATAACTTTATTTTTAATTCCTGCAGCCATTCATGGATTCGGGATCTTTTACAATGCATGGATTGATCAGAATGTAATAAGCCATGTGCTTTTATTACCATGTTATTATTTGCTTTATCGTAGCGTAGCTAAAGTTGCACTAATTTCTAAAAACCATATTCAGCCAATACCGCAATCAGAGCAGCCACTATAGAAACAAATAGTTTTTGAAAGCTAAAGCTATGGTCAGGACTGCTTTCAAAGAAAATAGTAGTGGAGATGTGTAGGAAATTTCCGGCTACAATGGCAAATAAAATCACAAAAGCATTGTCGGAAAACATTGACTGGTCATGGAAAATACTGCTCAATGCTAATCCTGCAGGGCTGGCTAAACTAAAGATCAATAGTATAAGTAAAATTTTCCATCTCGCATTTAAATGGCAAATCATTACAGACATTAATGCAAAGGCTGCAGGCATTTTATGCATCAGTATACCAAAGAAAATAGAATTGGAGCTATCATGTGAATGTATAGTTTCCGGGTGGGCCAGTAAAGTGCCTTCCAGGAATGCATGTATGCATAAAGCAATTAGCAATGTTAGCCATTTATTACCTCCATGTTGATGGTGATCGTGTTCCTGATGCAAATGGCCATGCTCTACACCTTCTGAAAAATATTCCAGTATTACCTGGATAAAAAAGCCCAATAACACATATAATGCAATATTAGGGTTTCCTGCATTATGGGTAAAAAGCTCAGGGAGAATATGAATAACAGTAATAGAAAACAAATAAGCACCGGCAAATACAAGACTTAACTTAAAATACTGGTTATTCATTTTAGGAATAAAGAAAACAGCCGATCCGGCTAAGAAAGTAAGTATAAAGAGTATTATAGAAGATATGATCATAGTTTCTTAGCAATAAATATCATCCTGTCCGATTGCTCCGGCTTGTATTCATTTAATGAATAGTCGCCAAAAGTTTCCAACGGCATTAAATTGGCATTGCGAAAATAGTCTAAAAATGACAATCTTCTAATGGCTTTTACTTTTTCCTGAAAATGGAAAGACTCTCCCTGATCCTGAAATTTAATGTCTTTTATAATATGTTCTCCATCAAAAGACCTGTTAATATGGAATTCAATGCCTTCCACTTCTTTTATTTCCTCTTTTACAAGATTATTAATGACTTTATAGGGGTTTAGAAAATCCAGTACAAAAACTCCTGTTGTTTTTAGGGAATCTGCTATAGCTGAAATAGCTCTTTGATTATCCTGCTCTTCTTCAAAATACCCAAAGCTGGTAAACATGTTGAAGGCATAGTCGAAATGAGATTTCTTATAGGTATGCCTCATGTCATGTACTTCGAAATGCAACTTGTCATTTTCGGATGATTTAGCGATTTCGATATTTTGCTTCGATAAGTCAATTCCTTCTACCTGATATCCTAAGAGATTCAGGTAAATAGAGTGCCGGCCTTTTCCGCAGGCAACATCCAATATCTTATCATTTTTTTGGATAGATAAATGAGTACTAATGTTTTTTATAAAATTCCTTGCTTCTGCCTCGTCTCTGTCTTTATATAAGATGTGATAATAGGGAGAATCAAACCATTCGTTAAACCATTCTTTTTTCAATTTGACTCCCATTACAAAATTATTTTTGAGGATAAATTTTCAGTGTGAAATGTCTCCATTTCTCCTTTTTCATTTTCATAAATAAAAAGGGCTGATAAATGTGTTTGCTCTTTAAGTATGTTTTTAGCTTCCTCCATGCCGGTTACCATAAAAGCGGTTGACCAGGCATCTGCCTCCATACAAGTAGGTGCAACTACAGTAGCACTAATTATGTCTCTTTGTACAGGGAAGCCTGTTCTTGGATCGACTGTATGACCGTATTTAATGCCATTGTGAACAAAAAACTTGCGGTAATTTCCTGAAGTGGAGATAGCTTGATTGTCTAATTTAATAATAGCCATTCTTCCAACTCCGGAGGTTTCAGGTTTTGGATTGTCGATACCTATCGCCCAAAGATCACCTTTTTCATTTACACCTTTCACCCTTACTTCCCCTCCGAGCTCCACCATCATATTCTTTATTCCTTTGCCTTTTAGAAATTGAAATATCACATCAATTGAATATCCTTGCGCAATTGCATTGAAATCAAGGCTTACTTTATCTACTTCTTTTTTTACCCTTTCCTCATTAAGAGTAATTTTATCGAAGCCTACATACTCCATGATGTTTTTAATTTTTGCAGTATCAGGGAAAGATTGTTTTTCGGGCCCAAATCCCCATGCTTCTATTAAAGGGTAAACAGTTGGATCAAATGCGCCATCGGAAGCTTCAAAAATTTCTTTGGATTTCTTGAGCACAGGGAGAAAATAAGGGAGATCAAATTCGAAGCTGTCACTTTTGTTGAACCGAAGTATTTCTGATCCGTTTTTATAAGTGGAAAGGCTTTCGTCAAAACGGTTTAAAAGAGAGTCTATTGATTGCTTGAAATCTCTTGCACTGCTATCCTGGTAGTTTATGTTATAGGTGGTGCCCTGCGCTTCCCCGGTAACAGTAATATAAGGTGCTTCTTTAGGTTCATCATTGTCCATTACCTTATTTCTGATAAACCAAACAGTAAGAACTGCTATTATCAAAACTAATGAGTAAAGTGAATTTTTCTTTCTATTGTCCATGTGCCAGATTTCTGACACGAAATTACTTGATATGACATTGTTTTACGAAGAATTTGCTTTTTTTATTGATAAATAAATCAAAATCAGCCATAAATCATTTACGGTTATTAGCTTAGATTATTTTAACTTGCAATTAAATTGCCATTTGCATGAGAGAAGATTATTTAAGTGGAGATGAGGAGCACCTAAGCCCTGTCGAGAAAGAAATAGAAAAAGCATTAAGGCCACTTTCGTTCGGAGATTTTACCGGGCAGCAAAAAGTGGTGGACAATATCAAAATATTTGTTCAGGCGGCCAGGAAAAGAGCTGAACCTTTGGACCATGTGCTGTTGCACGGGCCTCCAGGCTTGGGTAAAACTACTTTGTCCCATATCATTGCCAATGAAATGAACACCAATATCAAAATCACTTCAGGGCCTGTTCTGGACAAGCCTGGTGATTTGGCAGGCTTGCTGACGAACCTGGAAGAAGGGGATGTGCTGTTTATAGATGAAATTCATCGTTTAAATGCAGTGGTGGAGGAATATCTTTACTCTGCCATGGAAGATTACAAACTGGACATTGTGATCGATTCGGGTCCAAACGCCAGAAGTATTCAGATCGAGCTGAATCATTTTACACTGGTTGGAGCCACTACAAGAAAGGGTTTATTGACAGCCCCTCTGCGTGCCCGTTTCGGGATCGATATGCGACTGGATTATTATGATGTGGAGCTTCTTCAGCGTATTGCACTTAGAACGGCTCATCTAATGGGCCTTGAAATCACCGAGACCGGAGCTCATGAAATTGCACGAAGAAGCCGCGGTACCCCCCGTATTGTAAACAAACTCCTTCGCAGAACCCGCGATTTTGCACAAGTTGATAATGTTGATACTATCGATGAAAAGGTAGCTGACAAAGCTCTTAATGCCTTAGATGTCGACCAAAACGGACTGGATGAAATGGATATCAGGATTCTTAAAGCCATCATCGAAAATTACGATGGGGGCCCGGTTGGCTTGAGTACACTTGGTGTGGCTGTTGGTGAAGATAAAGGCACTATCGAAGAGGTTTACGAACCATTTTTGATCAAGGAAGGCTTTATGCAACGAACGCCAAAAGGGCGAATCTGTACTAAAAAAGCCTACCAGTATCTGAATATCAGTACATCAGGACCAAACGGGGATTTATTTGAATCCTGATATTTTT
>JBEPWY010000263.1:0-5500 GCA_041642185.1 Marivirga sp. | reverse complement strand
CTGAATGTTGGCACGTACTGTTACCCTGGCAATAGCAATTAACTGAATACCATCAGCAGCCACAGCAGCTACTTTAGGTGTAGTAATAACCTTTGGGTTTACAGAAATTTGAACTGCTTCAAAAACGTCTCTACCCGCCAAATCAATAGCTGTTGCTTGTTTAAAACCTAGTTTAATATTGGCTTTATCAGCCGAAATCAATGCTTTAATAACTGTGGGGACATTTCCTCCTGCCAGATAATGGGTTTCCAGTTCATTGGTGGTTACCTCAAGGCCTGCTTTGGTAGCTGTAATCATTGATTCCACTATAATTCGTGGTGGAACTTTTCTGATTCGCATAAAAACCAACTCAAATAGACCAACCTTCACTCCTGAAAAGATGGCTGTTATCCAAAGGTTAATAGGTACAAAATACAGGAATACGAAAAACAGGACTATGCCTGCTATTACAATAAAAATTAATGATACGTCCATATTTACTTAATTGGTTCTACAAATATTCTTTTATTATCAATTTTAACAACCTGAATGGGCTCACCTGCGCCAATCCAATCGCCTTTGCTTCTGACTTCGTAAATCTTGCCAAAAATTTCGGCTTTTCCAATTGGTTTTAAGTCTGAAATGGTTTTACCTCTTTCGCCTACCTGAAAAGCAAAAATATCTTCATCATTTACTTTACTGCTACTGATCGATTTTAGAGAAAAACGATCCCAGGAATTAGACTTAAAACTATAGATAATAGCCACAACGGTAATAACCCCTGTGCCCGCTATTGCCCAATATCCGGCAATGTCTCCGTAGTCGTTAAAGACCATAAAAATTCCGGATATAGTTAAAACCAATCCCAATATACCCACTATTGTGGTGCCAGGAACAAAAATAAGCTCAGCTATAATAAGGGCTAATCCTGCAAGTATTAGAAAAGTAATTCCAATCATAATTCTAAATATTCTTAAAAATAGCTAAAAATCAGTAAGCTTTAGCAAAAAGCACTCTTTTATTTGAGGGCTTGCCTGAGTAAATACAAGTGCCGTTTTCTTCTTTTGTATACAGAGGAATACATCTGATAGTCGCTTTTGTTTCTTATTTTATTTTATCTTCCGTTTCAGCGGTTCCATCCCAATGAGCTGATATAAAACCAGTTTTGTTTTCTAAAACATCTTTGAATTCCTCATAAGTATCTACTTCATGCGTGTTTTCTGTCCTGAAATTTTTTGCTTTATCGTAAATATTGGTTTGGATTTTATCAAGGGTTTCTTCAATCAACTGATCAATTCCTTCAATATTAACCGTTTGTTTTTCTTTTGTATCACGTCTGGCCAATTCTACGGTGCCATTCTCCAGGTCACGCGGACCAATGGCTATCCTTAACGGTACACCTTTAAGTTCCCATTCAGCAAATTTAAAACCTGGTTTATGTGTGTCCCTGTCATCAAATTTTACCGAAATATGTTTTTTCTTTAATAATGCTTTAAGCTCATTTGCTACGTTAGCAATGTTCTGCTGGTCTTCATCAGTTTTATAAATAGGAACAATTACCACCTGTATAGGTGCTAGCTTTGGGGGGAGTACCAAGCCTTCATCATCTGAATGGGCCATAATTAAAGCGCCTATTAACCGGGTGCTAACACCCCAAGAAGTACCCCAGACAAAATCCTGTTTACCGTCTTTTGCAGTAAATTTAACATCAAACGCCTTGGCAAAATTTTGACCTAAGAAATGAGAAGTGCCTGCCTGTAAGGCTTTTCCATCTTGCATTAAGCCTTCTATGCAATAGGTTTCTAATGCTCCTGCAAAACGTTCGCTTTCTGATTTTAAACCTTTTACAACCGGTAAAGCCATGTATTCTTCTGCAAATTCGGAATAGATGTTGATCATTTGTACCGTTTCATCCAGCGCTTCTTGCTTGGTAGCATGAGCTGTATGGCCTTCCTGCCATAAAAATTCAGCTGTACGCAAAAATAAACGGGTACGCATTTCCCAGCGGACTACATTGGCCCACTGGTTTATTAGTAATGGAAGGTCTCTGTAAGATTGTACCCAATTTTTATAGGTGTTCCAGATAATTGTTTCAGATGTTGGCCTAACAATTAGTTCTTCCTCTAACTTAGCATCAGGATCAACTACCACACCCTTACCGTTTTCATCATTCTTTAATCGGTAATGAGTAACAACAGCACATTCTTTAGCAAAGCCTTCCACATGATCAGCCTCTTTGCTTAAATAGGATTTAGGGATAAATAGTGGGAAATATGCATTACTATGACCTGTTTCTTTAAACATATCATCGAGCTGGCGTTGCATTTTTTCCCATATAGAATACCCATAGGGTTTTATGATCATGCAACCTCTCACTGCTGAATTCTCAGCCAAATCAGCTTTTTTCACTAACTCGTTGTACCACTGTGCATAATCCTCACTTCTTTTTGGTAAACCTTTGCTCATTGTCTTGTTTTTGGTATGATATTTGTATCTTTATTAGTAGATTATTTCTTGGAAATAAATATCCAAAGGAAATTAAATTTCTCAAATAATCGTTGTAAAATTAGAAACTAAAAATTAAGTAGCCATGAAAACCTTAAGCTTTATCATATTTATATTTAGCATAGGACTCAGTCCCTATCTTGGAAATGCTCAATCTGATCAAAAACCGGAGAGTGATGATTTATATTTCACATCAGAAGATCGTGAGGTTTTAAATCAAAAGCTAAAAGCTGAAGAAGAAGCAAAAGCAAGAGAATTAAAGAGTGCAGGCTATGCCTATAACGATTATGAGTCTTCGGATGATTCTTTTGATTCTTTTAAACAAGATCGGAAAGATGCAAATGCTGAACTCAATAAAACACCTGAAGCTTCCTCTCAGGAAGAAGAAGGATGGTATTATGATGAGCAAGCAGCCAAAAGAGGACAAAATCCATCTAACAGCAACTTGAGGCAAACTCAGGTCTTTAATTATTATGGAATGGCTCCAGGTATGATGGGAATTTACAACCCCTATATGTATGATCCTTTCATGATGAATCCTTATATGTATGATCCCTATTTTGGTGGTTTCGGTATGAGGCGTCCGGGTTTCAATATTGGCTTTGGTTTTAGTTCATTTGGCGGAAGTTACTGGTCAATGGGATATGGAAGAGGTTTTTATGATCCATTTTATGACCCTTTTTGGGGTAATCCTTATGCCTTTGGAAGAGGATGGGGTTATGGCGGAATGTATGGTATGGGCTACCACCATGGTTACAGAAATGGTTTTTATGACGGATTTTATGCCAATAACTATTATTTAGGAGAAAGAAACAACAGAAGCAATAGAGTTTATAGTAATAGCTCACGTATCAGCAGAAATAGTTCTGTAGCAGGAACCAGAACAAGGAACGAAGGCAGAACAGTATATAATACCAGTAGAAATGTAGGTTCAGAAAGTTCACGTAATGCTGTAACAAGTAGAAGCGGTAGGTCCAATGATGCCAGAAGTATAAGTACTGCTAGAACAGCCAGATCTTCAGTTGCTTCAGCAAATACAAGGCAAAGTAGAACTGACTATGCAGCGAGAACAGCTGTTTATAATAGTAACAGAACTTCAAGAACTGCAGAATATAATTCTGATAGAACTACAGGTAGAAATAGTAGGTCGGCAGTTAATAATTCATCCAGAACCAGTAGAACTGATGGAAGAAGTATTACAAGAACACCTTCAGAAAATAATTCCAGAGGTTCTGGCCAATATTATAACAGTTCAAGAACCACCAATAGTAGATCAACTTATGGTAGATCATCTGGTAACACAACTACAAGAAGCTCTAATTATGGAAATTCTTCAAGGAACACCAGAAGTTCAAGCTACGGGAATTCTTCAAGAAGTACAAGGTCTTCTACTTACGGAAGGTCTTCATCTGGATCAAGTAGCAGAAGTAGTTCAAATGTAGGAAGATCAAGTTCGGGTTCATCAAGAAGTAGTGGCTCTGTAGGCAGATCTTCTTCAGGAAGTAGCCGTTCTTCAGGCTCCTCTTCTAGAAGCAGCGGAGGTTCAAGATCAAGAGGAGGTAACTAATCCAATCAAGAAGGCGTTTTATACTTAAAGGTATGGCGCCTTTTTTTTATACATTTATTCAATTTTAAAATTACATTTATGAAAATGGTCAGAATCATTTTTGCAATAACTTTTTGTGCCATTACTTTTGAGGTATCGGCTCAACAAGTATACAATCAATTCTCTAATGACGCTGTAAGGTTTAGCCAACCCACCACTGTTGCAGGAACAGCAAGATTTATTGGTATTGGAGGAGCTAATACTTCCTTAGGAGGTGATATATCCAGTATATCAGCTAACCCGGCGGGGCTTGGCTTCTATAATAAATCAGCCTGGAGTATTTCTCCTGTACTTAGAATTGGTGATTTTAATGCTACTTATGAGGGTACAGTTACTGGTAATTATGGATTAAACTTTCAATTGCCCAATGCAGGCATGGTTTTCCATAATCGTTTTGAAGAATATGCAGGCTCCAATTGGATTTCCGGTACATTTGGAATTGCCTGGAATCAAAAAACTTCATTTTATAATGTAACAGATTATGAAGGAACTATAGGAGTGGGCGAAAATGGTTTAGTTAATGATTTTATGGAATTTGCCATTCAGCCTTTCATTGATGATAATGATAATTTAAGAGTATTTAATAATACAAGCGATATTGATCAATTTGCCTATTCCAACCCTTACACAGAATTAGCTTATGAGACATTTTTATTGGATCAGTTTACTCTTCCTTCGGACGAAGTCATTGTTGATCGTTACGACAGAGATCCTGATACAGGAGAGTATACCACAAGCAGTGTTAGGCAAACAGAGAGTATTGTCAGGACAGGAGGTATAACTACTTTAGATCTTTCGTATGGAGCAAATTATAATGATAAACTATATTTAGGGGCAGGACTTAATATCCACTTTCTTAACTTTAATGAATCACGTACTTATCGGGAATATCATGAAAGTCCGGAGTTGAATTATTTCGAATTAACTGAAGAAAAAGAAATTTCAGGTGCTGGTGTTGGTTTAACAGTAGGGGCAATCTATAAGCCTATTGATATGCTAAATATTGGGGTCTCATATACTACCCCAACCTTTATTTCTATGAATGAAGTACAAACACTTAATCTAACTTCTTTTTTCTTTAACGAAGATCCATATTTAGCGCCTGAAATAATTAATGAGGTGCCTGAATACAGTTTTATGATTCCTCAAAAAATTAGTGGGGGGGCGACCGTATTTCTCAATAAATATGGTTTTGTTACCGCTGATGTAGAAGTAATTGATTATTCAAGGGCCCGATTTAATAGTAACAATGGAGCTTTTGCAGATTTTAGTGAAGGAGCGGGACCTGAGGCAATAGAGAGTGAATTACGTTCTGCAGTTAACCTTCGTGTGGGAGCTGAAGGAAGACTAGGAGTTTTTAGGGTAAGGGCAGGTTATGCTTATTTTGACAACCCTTATAATAGTAGTGGA
>JBEPWY010000262.1:0-5522 GCA_041642185.1 Marivirga sp. | reverse complement strand
CTTGAGTATAATTTTTAAGGTAATAATAGCATCTGGCAATTTTGAGGTTAATTTCAGGTCGAAAACCCTTTTTCGAAGAACTTTTAAAGTACATTTTAAGAGCTTCGGAATATTCCTGTTGCATAAAATGCTCCTCGGCCAATTGATAATCACTTTTTAGTAGACTCATCAGGGAGTTCTGAGCTATAGAAGGAATAGTGATGCTGCTGTAAAGCACAAAATATATTATTAAAGCTATATTTTTATTACTTACTATCATCTAGGTGAATCAATATTAGAATGGCTAAATTTGAAAATATAACGTGCCATTATTTCATGAGAAACATTGGTAAATCGGGCCAGGTAACCTATTGGGTAATCATAAGAATAACCAAATTGCATTTGAGGAGTTACTTGCAGCTTTAATAAAAAATCAATAGATTCATTTTTCCTGTAAGATAGACCTGTACTTATGATATCACGGTAATTGATATTCAGGTTTAAATCATATGATAATGGCACTCCGCGTAAATATTTTAATAGAAATCCAGGCTCAATCGAAATATTATCATTTACTACATAAATATATCTGGCAAACAACAATTGATTTAGATTCTTAATCTTAATAGAACTACTGTCGTTATATGATATTCCCCGACCTGTAATTTCCGGTACTGAAAATCCAATTTGTAATAATGGGTCTCTATAAAACACCCCTAAACCCAAATCGAAATAAGTGTCTGTAAAATTTAGGTTATTTAAGCCCGGATCGTAAGCACTATTTCCTGATATGGAAGTATAATCCGAATTTCTGCTGTGAATACCGGCCTTCAGGCCAAGAGAAAAGAAGCGATCCCTTCCTACTTTTAAGTGATAGGCGTAATTAGTAGAAATCTCCATGTTTTGATGAACTCCAATAGTTTCATATTGTATAATAAGTCCTGTTCCAAATTGTTTTTCCTGAAAAAGTGTGTGAGCAGATAAGGTTTGTGTTTGAGGAGATCCTTTGATGCCAGCCCATTGACTTCTATGTAAAAAGGTTAAACTAAGCGCTTCATCAGCACCTACATAAGCTGGATTAATAAGAGAGCCATCGTACATATATTGAGTAAATTGTGTTCTTTGTTGTCCTTGTAAATTAGGCAGAAAAGCAAAACCGCAGAAAATACAGCTAAAAACAATTATCCTTAATATAAGCAGTTTGTTTATTTGCATTTAATGAACAAGTTCTATGAAACCACTTTTTTGCACTATTGTATTCGAAAAATTTACTGTTATAAAATAATAATATGTACCTGTCGGAACTAATTTACCAGACCTGTTGGTCCCTTTCCATACTGGCATGTTATCATTATTTCCCTGTTTGCTATAAACTTCACTTCCCCACCTGTCAACAATCACTACTTTAATTTTTTCAATATTTTTAAGATTCTCCACTTCCCAGACATCGTTATAACCATCATTATTTGGGGTAATTAATTGAGGAATATTAAAGTCTAAGTCTTGTAAGGTAACTATTACATTAAATGTACAAGTAAGAATTTCACCGGACTGATTAGCATAAGTATATTCAACCTCTGTATTTCCAATAGAAAATAAATCCCCTGGTTCATGTGATCCACTTAAGGAACCACTTCCACAAATATTACTTAAAATAGGGTTATCCCAATCTACACTTACATGTTCTGATTCACTTATCTCTAAAATTATATCTTCCGGACAATTACTTATTACAGATTCACCAATCCCCTCAACTGAAATATTAAATGAACATACCACATTTTCTTCAGAGCTTGTATATACCACCTCGGTTGTACCGACTGGAAAATTATCTCCTGGTTGATAATTTGAAAAAACAGTAAAATCACTGCATCCGGGTTTTACAGTAGGATGTTTCCAATAAACGATGGCTTGACATGAGGTATTAAGTTCAGTAACTATATTTTCAGGACAATCACTGATTATTGGTTCGGTTTCGTCTGTTACTATAATATTAAATGAGCAGGTAGCTTCATTGCCCTGATCGTCTGTAGCTGTATAGGTTACTTCGGTTGTGCCTATTGAAAATGTATCACCGGAATTATGGGATGAAGTAATTGTTAGAGCTGAATTGCAATTATCAGAGGCTGTCGGCGCAACCCATTCTGCTATAGCCTCACAATTTTCATTGGCAGAGATATTTATATTAGATGGACATGAAGTGAATGTAGGAGTCGTTTCATCTGTTACTGTTATGTTAAAAGAACAACTTGATACAACACCCTCAAAATCTGATACTGTATAAGTAACTGTGGTTGTTCCAATAGGAAATATGTCTTCCGGATTATGACTAGAATTAAGGCTAAGTTGACAATTGGCATCAGGTGCAATCCAGTTAACACTTTTATTACATTCTGAATTAGCAGGAACTATAATATTATCTGGGCAAGCAGATAAAGCAAAAACCCCTTTAACTTTTACCTGTACATCAAAAGAACAACTGGAAGTATTACCTGTTGGATCAGTTGCCGTATAAACCACTGTTGTTTTTCCTTCAGGAAATATATCCCCCGGTTTATAATTACTGCTTAAGGTGAGTGAACAATTATCTGAAGCTTCTGGAGGTGTCCATCCCACTGAAGTACTGCAACCATTTTCTGCCTCAACTTTAATTTTTGATTGGTCACAGAAAGTAAATACAGGATCAATATTATCCTCAACAATAACATTGAAGGAACATTTTGATGTTGCACCTTCATTATCAGTTACAGTATAAGTAACCTCTGTTGTTCCTACAGAAAATTCATCTCCAGGACTATGCGTACTTGTAAAGTCAGAAATACCTGAATCATCTGTTGCTGTTGGTTCAACCCAGTTCACAGTAGCAGAACAATCTGAAATCAGAGAAACATTTAAATCGGTAGGGCAGTTATTAATTATGGGAGGATCATTATTTAACTGATCATTTGAACAGCATAATTCACCTCCATCCAGACTACTTCCACTTACTAATTTTAGATCGCCAAAACTGATACCTTTATAAATTGGTTCGATACAAGAAATATTTATTCTTTCAAATATATTTTCCCCTCCCTGAATGATTACTATATCTACTTCAATATATTCACCTCTAAATGATTGGTTAGAATTGCGACTTTCAATGGTAAAAGTAGGTTCATTCATAAAACCATTACCTAAATTACCACTTTCATCTGTCACACTATAGCGATGTGCATTTCCATTCCCGGTATATTGTAATGTAATGCTGTTTAACCCACCTACACAAGCTCCACAAGGAGTCTCACAATCAACCGATTGAGCAACAGCCTCCATCTGAATTAAAAGCAGATATCCTATAAAGAAAATCGAAGCTTTATTTATTATAAAGGTATTGTTTCCTTTATAACTCATAAACACATAAGAAAAAAACAGAAAAATTCAGTATTAAAAGGCATTTAGTTGAAATTGATTAAATACAATCTTCAGAATTAACCAAAAAAACAAAAGATTCACCATGTAATTATATAAATATAATATAAATTATTACAACAGTATTTTAAAATGATAAAATTTTATAGAAATGAAATCTAATGGATATTGTATATTTTCATGTTACAATATTTTCCTCTAATTTTATATAACTCCCATATATAAGCTTTAATTTAGATAGATTAATTGCAAATTCCGTTGAGGAATATAAGTGAAAAATTGATATAGGAATGGTTTCCATTCTGAAAAATTACATAAATAATAAGTAAAGTAATTTCTCTACATGCACTATTTAAATTGGCAAAAAAAAATCCCAATCATGGATTGGGATTAAAGTTTATATATGTTTAACTAAAATTTTTAAGCTGTTTCCATTGCTTTTTTAGACTTTCTGTAAAGGAAATTATTAAAGATATTTCTTTTGGCAAAACGATAAGGTTTATCGGAATTTAATAACTTAGAATAAACATTTTTATTTACGCCAAAGTATTCATATGTCGTACCATCGAGAAAGGAAACCTCTAATAACAAACCTTTATGTCTAAAATCCAATATACCTGATTCTGTAGTGGTAACAGTATATTCCGCCAAATTAGCTGCTTTAGTTTCGGGTGCAATGCTTATTAAAAAATGATATCCATCGATAATTTGCTGGCTTTTTGTTTCAGCCTCCGCTGCTTTTTCGTCACCGGATTGAAATTTATCAGGATGCCATTCTTTCACTAAATTTCTGTAGGTGGTTTTTAGTTGTTTTAGATCAATAGCTGTTTCAACATTGAACAACTTTTTGTATTCATTAATACGCTTCATAAAGGGTGCTTTTCAATTCGAGCGCAAAGGTAGTTATTAAATATGATAATTTTTTTACTTTTAATTTAACTCGCAATATTATTTAACTTGGAAAGTGAATAATAGCTATTTTTGTCACTAAGTACCATCAACCAAAAACAAAAAAGAGCTTCTTTCGGAAGCTCTTTTTTACTAATTAGTTATTTGATTTAAATTATTTTTTAGTGATCACGCAATCAGAACCTAGTGCATTTAATGATTCTGCTAAACTTTCAATTTCTTCATTAGTAAAAGTTTGACATGAATCAGGATCTTCTTCACCTGCGCAGAAAGCTTCAGTACCATCGCATGAAATACAGCTTACAGTTGCTTCTTCGTCATCTTTACAA
This sequence comes from Marivirga sp., assembly GCA_041642185.1. Classification (GTDB taxonomy): domain Bacteria; phylum Bacteroidota; class Bacteroidia; order Cytophagales; family Cyclobacteriaceae; genus Marivirga. The sequence goes on along the minus strand of JBEPWY010000262.1, from coordinate 897 downwards.
GATGTTAATCCTGCTGCCATTACAATTACTGCTGAAAATAATAAATTTCTTAAAGTAAAATTCTTACTCATTTCTTTAAATTTTAATGTGAATAATTAATTTATACTTTAATTATAAAAGATATCTATTTCATATTCTAATAATTTCACATAAAAACCCTTAATTTTATTATAATTATCTAAATAATTATAATATTATATATATTATACAAATTAAATTTATGCTATTCATGAAAATATATAATACGGAATGCAACCTATTTAAAATTTAACCGTGTGTATGTATTTTCAAAAATGGACTTTAAGTAGCTTATCACTTCTACTATTATAAATAACTTCTCAATCCATATTTTCCAGCCTTTGAAGGCTATCTGTCATATCCATTCCTTCCCGAAGAACACCTTTAAAAATATCAGCTATTTTTTCAACTCTTTCAGGCATACTGAAAATAGTAAATTCTCTTTTATCAAGCCCCGGTTTTACTTCCTCCCATAAGAGTGGGGCAGAAACAGTTGCTCCGGGCTTTGGTCTGGCACAGTATGGAGCCGCCAAAGTCTGCCCTCTCCTGTTTTGCAGATAATCGAGATAAATCTTACCTACTCTGTTTTTGACGGCCCTGTCCATACTGGTAAGCGGATCCGTTTGCTCATGTATGTAATAACAAAGCAGTTTAGTAAAATCTCTTGCTTCCTGATAACTGTATTTAGCTCCTAAAGGAATATAAATATGCATACCGCTTGAACCAGATGTTTTACAAAATCCTTTTATACCGGCCATATCCAAAATTTCTTTAGCTGCTATAGCCACTTCTATCACTTCTTCAAAAGTATTTTTATCTGTGGGATCCAAATCAATTACCGTAAAATCAGGTAAATCCAATTGTTGAATCCGGGAACTC
>JBEPWY010000261.1:0-5532 GCA_041642185.1 Marivirga sp. | reverse complement strand
TTTTCAATCCCCATCTATTTCCAATTGAATTAATAATATTTGATTTGAATTATTTATAGAAGTAATGTGTTAATATAGCATTCCTCCCTAACCTCCGGCGGTTCACTAGGCCAACCAAAATCGCTGGGGGTTATTTTTTATTAACTGCTAATCTATTCAGCTCTAAAAAATCAAAACTTCCTTATTTTTCCAAAAAGTATTTTATCTCTAAGCGCTATTCAATTCGGATTGCCAATGATTATTCGTACTTTTGCACTTCATTTTGACAGCATATGAGCAACTTAACAAAAGAGATCAGTAAAAGACGAACATTTGGAATTATTGCCCACCCTGATGCGGGTAAAACCACATTAACTGAAAAACTTTTACTTTTTGGAGGAGCCATAAATACCGCTGGGGCTGTAAAATCCAATAAAATAGATACAGCTACCAAATCCGATTGGATGGAGATTGAAAAGCAGAGAGGTATTTCTGTGGCCACTTCTGTAATGGGCTTTGAGTACAAAGGCATGAAAATCAATTTGCTTGATACTCCTGGTCACCAGGATTTTGCTGAAGACACCTACCGTACTCTTACTGCAGTGGATAGCGTTGTGATGGTAATTGATTGCGTGAAAGGCGTTGAGCAACAGACAGAAAAACTAATGGAGGTGTGCCGCATGAGAAATACTCCAGTGATCTGTTTTATCAATAAGGTGGATAGAGAAGGACAGGATCCATACGACCTTATAGATGAAATTGAAGAAAAATTAAATATTAAAGTTTGCCCTTTGACCTGGCCAATTGGTATGGGTAAAACCTTTAAAGGAGTTTATAATCTTTATACTAAAAACCTCTTGCTCTTTCAGCCAAGCAAAAAGAAACTGTCGGCAGAAGGAGTGGAGATTAAAGACCTAAGCAGTTCCTTACTTGATAAAAATGTAGGTGATACTTTGGCCAACCAGCTTAGGGAAGACGCCGAATTAATTGGCGGTGTTTATCCAGAATTAAACGTGCAGGATTATTTGGACGGAAAAGTAGCACCTGTGTTTTTTGGCTCTGCAGTCAATAGCTTTGGCGTAAAAGAAATGCTGGATACTTTTATAAATATAGCCCCTGAACCCAGAGAACGTTCCACTGAAGAGAGGGTTATAAAGCCTGATGAGTCAACATTTTCCGGGTTTGTATTTAAAATCCATGCCAATATGGACCCAAAACATAGAAATAGGATAGCTTTCGTGAGAATTTGCTCAGGAACCTTCCATAGAGGAAGCAGCTATTTGAATGTACGCCATGAAAAGAAATTCCGTTTTTCCAATGCTACAGCCTTTATGGCCCAGGATAAGGAAACAATTGATGAGGCATTCCCAGGGGATATAGTAGGCTTGTACGATACAGGGAATTTGAAAATTGGTGATACGCTTTCTGAAGGTGAAAAAGGCCTTTATAAGGGCATACCTAGTTTCTCTCCTGAAATTTTCAGGGAAGTTATCAATAGAGATGCAATGAAAACCAAACAATTGGACAAAGGTTTAAGTCAGCTAATGGATGAAGGTGTGGCTCAGTTGTTTTCTTTTGAAATGGGTGCCCGTAAAGCAGTTGGTGTAGTAGGTAACCTTCAGTTTGAGGTAATCCAACACCGATTAAAAAATGAATATGGTGCATCTTGTGATTTTGTTCCTATGAATTTATTTAAAGCTTGCTGGATCAGCAGTAAAGACAAAAAGAAGCTGGATGAATTTGTGAAATCCAAATACAGGCATATTGCCAGAGATAAAGATGGGAAGCTGGTTTTTATGGCAGAAACGAAAGCATGGTTGCAAATGGTTCAGGATAATTTTCCTGATATTGAATTTCATTTTACATCCGAATTTTAAAAGTTAATCATAACTGCATTACTGGCTTCAATTAAGAGTGTTAAATGCTTTCATTTTCTTATAATTTTAGATTATGGAGTGTTAGCTTGTTCGGCAACAATTATTAATTATTAATCACGACCTTTTTTTTTATGACATATCAGGAATTTTTGCAACTCGTAATGTTTGAAGACAACCATCTTTTGGTAGTTAATAAGCCTGCAGGTATGCTGGTACAGGGAGATAAAACTGGAGATACACCACTTTCTGAACATGCCAAGGAATATATCAGGGAGAAATATAATAAGCCCGGAAAAGTGTTTTGCGGTACACCTCACCGAATAGACAGGCCCGTAAGCGGAACAGTGGTTTTGGCTAAAACTTCAAAAGCACTTGAGAGAGTTTCAAAGCTTTTTCAGGAAAGAGAAGTCCATAAAACCTATTGGGCCCTTACAGAAAAAAGACCCCCTAAAACAGAAGATACCATCACTCATTGGTTAAAAAAAGATACCACAAAAAATCTTACTCATGCCCACATTCGGGATAATAAAGGCGGGTTAAAATCTACCTTAACTTATAGACTGTTAAGTGCACTGGGTGATAGAAATTTAATTGAAGTAATTCCGCATACAGGACGCCCGCATCAAATAAGGGTGCAGTTAGCCAGGATAGGCTGCCCTATTATTGGCGATGTAAAATATGGATTTCCAAATCCTACTAAAGATGGCTCTATAGCCTTACATGCCAGAGCCATTTCTTTTGAGCATCCCATTAAAAAAGAACCTTTTAATGTGGTTAGCCCTATTCCACGTGCTTTTGTTTGGTCGCATTTTGAGCATATGATTTAATTTAACTTTGCCACTAATGTAAATGCTTTTGTCTGCTTGTAAATATTAGCGCATATTCACAAAATGAAAACACAATTTATTATTGCCAGCCTTTTATTATTTACGCTGAACGTAAATGCTCAAAGTGTAAATGGTAAAAGTGATTCTTTGTCTATTATGTCTATCATTTCTGATGTTTTTGAAGGAATGCGGTCAAGTGACAGCAGTATGATAGGTAAGCATATGCACAAAGATGTAAAAATGCAAACGGTAGGTTATGATAAATCAGGTAAAATTAAATTAACAAAAGCGACCAGTGCAGATGATTGGTTAAATGCAGTTGCCCAACCTAAAAAGCAGATATGGGACGAGCGAACTGAGAATTACCAAATGCAATTTAATGAGATGCTGGCAAGTGTTTGGATGGATTATTCCTTTTATATTGATGACACATTCAGTCATTGCGGGGTTAATTCTTTTACACTTGTAAAAATGAATGGTATTTGGAAAATAATTCATATTATTGACACGCGAAAGAAAGAAGATTGTAATTCGCTTAATTCATTAAAATAAAACCTTTTATTACTAAAACCTTAGAAAATGGAAAACCAGGAAATTGAACAAAATAATTCTCAGCATGCTATTAAATGGGGGTTGATTTTAGGATTGGTATCAGTCGTTATTACTTTATTAGTATACCTGATTGACATTGCTTTTTTTGCAAGCCCATATTTTAACTTCGTCTATTTGATAGTGTATTTGGGGCTGGTAATTTATGCCGGAAGAGATTACAGAAATGAATCAGGTGGCTTTTTGACGTATGGAAAAGCATTTATGCATGCTTTTGTTATTTTGGTAATTGCAGGTTTTATCGATAAGGTTTTCTTATATATTCTGTTTAATCTGATAGATCCACAAGCAGCAGATACTTTAGTTAAAATAACAATGGATTCCACCATGAAATTAATGGAATCTATAGGTGGTGGTGCCAATACTACCCAAATGATGGATGAAATGGCAAAGGGATTGGCTGAAGCTTATACACTGGGAGGTTTAGCAAAAGCTTTTCTTTTTGGCTTGATATATTATGCTATTGGAGCAGCAATCATAGGAGCTATCAATAAGAAAAATCCACCACAGGAATTTTAATCATTTAACTTTCACCGGAAAGAGACTGTTTAAGTGAAGCAGTCTCTTTTTATATATATTGTTATGTTGCAAAAGCTAAAGAAAAGATGGGAGCTTAAATCAGGCGCTCAGGTACTAATTGTCCTGTTAGTTTTTGCCTGTACAGGATTTACCGTTATGTTCCTGAAGGAGCCCATTCTATCTTTATTTGCTGCAAAGGAAGAGCGGGACTGGATTTTCACCACTTTTTATTATATACTTATCTTCCCTGTTTATTTTATCATTCTGCTTATCTATGGCTGGGTCTTTGGCCAGTCATGTTTTTTCACCGGCTTTGTTAAAAAAACCTTTAGCCGGTTTAAAAGTAAATAGAATAGAAAGCTGAATAAGCTATTTATTCCATTGCTGAGATCAATCTAGCAATTGATTTTTGATAAGCATTTTTCACTAATTCATCTGCTTTTTCTGAATCAACTGCAAATTTTGTCCAATTTTAAGTATGAGGCACTTGAGACATTTTAAGCAGGCTCTAATTAGTTCAATAATTTGTGGTTATTCATGAATATATTATCTATAAAACAAAAAAACCGATCCATTTTCATGAATCGGTTTACAATGATTTTTTTAAGTTAATTTATTCAATCACTTTTTCTGCCAAAACAATAATATTATTGTTAAGCACTTCAACCACACCGCCATCTACAACAACAGTTTTTTCATCTTTGCCTAAAGTATAAACTAAATTACCTTTAGCCAATGCACTGATCATTGGGGCGTGATTTTGTAAAACCTGGAAAGAACCATCGCTTCCGGGAAAGGTAGCTGAATCCACATTTCCTTTAAACACATTTTTTTCCGGAGTGATTATTTCTAAATACATATTAATCTGTTAAAAAAGATTGATGAATTAAACTTCTGCAAGCATTTTTTCGCCAGCCTCTATAGCTTCTTCAATAGTTCCTTTCAAGTTGAAAGCTGCTTCCGGAAGATGGTCTAATTCACCGTCCATGATCATATTGAATCCTTTAATAGTATCTTTGATATCTACTAACACACCTTTTAATCCTGTAAACTGCTCTGCTACATGGAAAGGTTGTGACAAGAATCTCTGAACCCTTCTTGCTCTGTAAACAGTCTGTCTGTCCTCTTCAGATAATTCATCCATACCCAAAATGGCTATGATATCTTGTAGTTCTTTATATCGCTGTAAAATTTCTTTTACTTTTTGTGCACAATCATAATGCTCGTCTCCTACCACACTTCTTTCCAGTATTCTGGATGTAGAATCCAAAGGATCCACTGCAGGATAAATTCCTAACTCAGCAATTTTACGTGACAATACTGTAGTAGCATCTAAGTGAGCAAAAGTTGTTGCCGGGGCTGGATCTGTTAAATCATCCGCAGGCACATAAACAGCCTGAACAGAAGTAATCGACCCATTTTTGGTAGAAGTAATACGCTCCTGCATTTGACCCATTTCAGTAGCCAAAGTTGGCTGGTAACCCACAGCTGACGGCATACGGCCTAAAAGAGCCGACACCTCAGAACCTGCCTGAGTAAACCTGAAAATGTTATCAATAAAGAAAAGAATATCTTTTCCCTGAGCAGAACTATCGCCATCACCATCTCTATAGTATTCAGCTAAAGTTAATCCTGAAAGGGCTACTCTGGCACGTGCTCCCGGAGGCTCATTCATCTGTCCGAAAACGAAAGTTGCTTTTGATTCTTTTAAAGCTTCTTTA
>JBEPWY010000260.1:0-5533 GCA_041642185.1 Marivirga sp. | reverse complement strand
AAGGGAGGTGCTTTAATTACAGCTGAGTTGGCCAATAGCTATGACAGAGAAGTAGCAGCATTTCCGGGCCGAGTAAATGATACTTATTCAGAAGGTTGCAATAAATTGATAAAGCAAAACAAGGCCCACTTGGTTGAAACTGCTGAAGATGTACTGTATATTATGAACTGGGAACTTGAAAACCAGGCTGCCATAAAGCAAAAGGTACTGGATCTATCTGCATTTAATGAGGAAGAACAGAATGTATTAAACACCTTGCTGCAAAATAACAGGGTGTTACCTTTGGATATATTAAGCATTAAAAGCCAGGTAAATTTAAACAGGCTAGCCTCTGTTTTACTTAATCTGGAGTTTCAGGGAATAATAAAATCACTGCCAGGTAAAAGATACCAACTGGCTTAACAAACCTCTGACACAGTTTACTGTACCAGCAATACAGGGATGTGCTTTTCGCTCTGAATAAGTTTCTCTGCAACAGAACCAATGATTAATTCCTCTTCATCAGTTTTACCTTTTACGCCCATCACCATCAGTTCAATATGTTGTGTTCTGGCGTAATTATAAATTATATTATCCACTGACTCATCTCCGACATATTGTACTTCCGCATTCTCTTTAGCAACCCTAGTATATTTCTTTCTAAAATGATCCAATGCCTTTTCAGTCTTTTTTCTTTCTTCCTGCACTAGTTTCTCTGAATATTTTTTCACAAAAGGAAAATAAATGGAGGGCACCTGAAATGCATGAAATAATTTGAACTCTGCAGACTCATGGGGAATTAGTTCATTAATAAATTTCACTGCCTTTTTGGAATAGCCGGAGAAATCTACAGCAAGTAGAATACGATCAAATTTGGTGCGAGACATCTCTGTTGTGAACAAAATAGATTTATCAATAAAACGAGCCACTTTTGCTGCAAAAACACCTGAACCTTGCTTTATTATCTTTTTACCTAAAATACAAAAGTCGTATTTACTTTTGTTGATCCACTCCGTCATCTCTTCTTTACCCCCCTTACTATGGATCTTAATAGTGAAATGCTCCCTGTCAAGACCTGCAGTCTCAGCTTTTTCAATCAATTCATCTTCCAGTATTTCTTCCAGCGGTTTTTCAAGTTCCGGAAATTGAGAGGAAAAATCATCATTTATTTCCTGGAGTTCAATATAATGTGTCAGGCATATTTCACCAATATTCCAGTTAGCGTCAATCTCAACAAGTTGCTTTAGGATTATTTCATCCATGTCAGAGAAATCCATAAATACAAGTACGTTCATCATAGCAGAATTTATTTATATCTGATTATTTTTTCTTCTTTTTTCAACAACTCCTTTTAATTTATCCTCATAGGATGCAAAATCAGTCTCTTTCTGGGTTTGTAGCAGCCTGGCATGCTCTTTTGTTAAACCTTTATACAAGCTTACCATCATCAAAATAAGTATAAAAGCAAACGGAAGGCCAGTAATTATAGCTGCTGTTTGCAATGCTGTAAGACCACCTCCAATTAATAAAACAGCGGCAACTGCGCCTTCCGAAATAGCCCAGAAGATACGCTGCCCAACAGGTGAGTCAAGCTTTCCTCCGGATGTTATGTTATCAATAACAAGGGATCCACTATCAGAGGAAGTGACAAAAAAATTAATAACCAAAATTACTCCCACAGCGGAAGCAATTCCAGAAAAAGGAAACTGTTCAAGCAACACAAATAAACTGGTGGAGGCATTCGCAACTATTTCTTGTCCAATCGGGGCTATTCCCATCATTTGAACCCAAATCCCTGTGCCGCCAAAGGCAGTCATCCATAAAAAGGTTAATAGAGTAGGCACTAATAATACTCCCGTTATAAATTCTCTTACGGTACGACCTTTAGAAACTCGCGCTATAAACATTCCTACAAATGGCGACCAACTTATCCACCAGGCCCAATAAAATACTGTCCAGCCATTTTGCCATCCTCCATTTCCTTCCTCTACATAAGCTTCTGTCCAGAAACTCAAACTGAAGAAATTCTGAATATAATACCCTAAATTTTGAATGAAAGAATTAAAAATGTAAAGTGTAGGGCCTACTATAATAATAAACAATAAAAATACTGCCCCAATCCGTATATTAAGCTCGCTAAGGTTTTTAACACCTTTATCAATACCGGAAAAAACTGAAATAGTAGCAATTAAAGTAATACCAGCTATTAATAAAACCTGCGTAGTTACACCATCGGATATGTCAAATAAATAATTCAACCCTGAATTGACTTGTTGAACTCCCAGGCCGAGGGAAGTAGCCAAGCCAAACAAAGTAGCTAAAACTGCTAAAATATCAATTACATCCCCTACCCATCCATTAATCTTATCTCCTAAAATTGGGTGAAAAACTGAACGTATTGTTAAGGGCAATTTCTTGGAAAAGGCTATAAATCCCAATGAAAGGCCAACGAGCGCATAGATTCCCCATGCATGCAATCCCCAGTGTAAAAAACTAAAACCCATAGCCTGAGAGGCTGCATCTGCATCTGTTAACACCTCTTGCGGAGGGCTAAGAAAATGATTCATTGGCTCTGCAACTCCCCAGAAAATAATTCCAATACCCATTCCTGCGCTAAAAAGCATGGCAAACCATGCTCCTCTTGTAAATTCAGGCTTAGCTTTTTGACCACCTATACGAATTTTTCCTAATTTCGTAAAGCCAATTACTATACAGAAGATAAACGCCATGTTGGTTACAAGCACAAAAAACCATCCTGCATAATCAGAAATACCATTTTGTGTGTTAGAGAAAACTTGTTCCATAGGTTCTCCTACTATAAGTGTAACTGTAATAAACAATACAGTTAAAATAGTAGCCGGCCAAAATACCGGTTTATGTACATCAAAATATTTGTTAGCCTTTTTTGTCATAATTATACTTTTTAGACCTCTAAAAATAATAGCCAATGTTTATGTTAAACCTTGTATTAATTGATGGGTATTCATCAGGCTTATTAATTTCGCCATCTTCGAGTACTCCAGGTAATTTATCTACAGCCTCTGCACGTCCGACTCCTAATGCCGATCCTCCAAAAGAACTACTCAACCAGGGTTGATTAATTCCGGAGGCGATGTCAAAATAGGTATAGATATTACCTGCTGTCACCAAAAAACCTAGCACATTATGATGAGAAGACACGTAATCTATCAGCTCATTATGAATCACAAGTGTACCGTACTTATTCATATAAGAATAATCTTCATAAAAAGTAAGACTGCTAACAGGGCCCCATAGCACAGGTATTTCATAAGAGAGGCCGAGGGAAAGGATAGTAGCCTCAGAAGCAACTTGATAGGTGCCAAAACCATAAGCTCCCATATTTACATAATCCACAGATTGTCCTGCGTCATCTGTATTGTTCACATATTCATAATGAGTTACTTGCAATTTCACATTTGCTTTTTTGGAAAAGTTATATTTACCATGCAGTGCAGCAGCCCAATGAAAAAAACTATTCTCAGTTTGGGAGTTATAAATCTCCCCCAATTGTGTAGAAACGCCCATCAAAAATTTGGAGCCTGAATATTCAGCTCTAAAATTCCCCTGATTTCTCTCATGATTTCCATTATAACCATCTTCCGGGATTACATCATAGGAATAGCGGGCTGAAGTAAAGCTTCCAAATCCCGGTTCACTTACACCTCGGGGCTCTGCCATAAGAAAGTAGCCCAAGTGAAATGACCAGTTATCTTTAAACCAGTTATATTTAATACCAGTATCATAATCATCTTCCAGACCTACATAATAAGGAAGTTGAAACCACCAGGAATTCCCTAAGAATTCTAGCATACCAAATGGCACTTGTGTTACACCTAATTCCAGGTGTTTATTAATTGATAAACTATAGCTTAAATATCCTTTCTTTATAAAATGGGTATTAAAACCAGGATAGAAGCGGTATTCAAAAGTTAAACCTATCCCTTTGGCTTGGCCCATAGCCTCAAACCTCCAGGTATCCCAAAACATACCATTGCGATTCTCTGTGGGCAAGGGGTAACTATTCCCTTCATAGATAGTGTACATAGTATTAAAACGAACAGCTCCACCTACTTTGATAAAAGTGGTGTCTGTTTTTACCAAGATACTATCTTTATATTCTTTATATTGCTTATCGTCTTGCGCTATGGCGTCAAGGCAAAATAAGAGTAAGGAAATGATAATTAAGTAGTGTATATTTTTCATAAAAAATAGTCAGGTAATAACCTATTTACAAAAATCTCTTAACCCTTAAAAAAGCCTTATCACCCATTCATTGGGTCGCGCACTGTTGAATCTATAAAGAAAAAAATGGTTTTCTGTTAAATCCCTCTTAACTTTATTCGTAATTAAATTTTAAAAGTTAATGCATTCATTATTAAAAAATAAAAAAGCCTTCATTTTTGATATGGACGGTGTTATAGTTGATAATATACCTTATCATATAGAAGCCTATAAAGTATTTCTGAAGCAGTTTGGCAAAGATATAACCACTGAATATTTCCAAACCCATTTAAATGGAAGAACCATACAAGAACTAGTGATGGAACTAAAGCCTGATGCTTCAAAAGCTGAAATTATGCGCTTATCGGAAGAAAAAGAGCAAATTTACAGAGATTTATATGCCAGTCATCTTATAGCCATTCCAGGTTTAAAAAAATTCCTTGAACAAACTAAAGCTGATGGTATTAAAATGGCTGTTGCCACTTCTGCAATTACCGCTAATGCAGATTTCACTTTGGACGGATTAGGTATCCGACATTATTTTGACGCCGTAGTAGACAGCACCATGGTAATAAAAGGAAAGCCTGACCCACAAATCTATTTGAAAGCTGCAGATCTATTGAATATTTCTCCCTCAGAATGCGTTGTATTTGAGGATGCACTTGCAGGCATAAAATCTGCAAAAGCAGCGGGCATGGATGTGGTTGGTTTGTACACCTCATTAACAAAAGAAGAACTGCCTGAAAATCTATTATTAAAAATTAAAGACTTTGAAGAAATTTGCAATTAATATATCTATTAGGGTCAGTTGTATTCTAGGGCTAATTTTATTTCTTAATTATTCTGTAGATGCTCAGAACATAAAAATAGCAAAACTGAAATATAATGGAGGCGGAGATTGGTACGCCAACAAAACCGCGTTGCCTAATCTTATTAATTTTTGTAACGAAAAATTAAGCACCTCCATTAATCAAAAGGAATATGTAGTAGAAGCTGGCAGTAAAGAAATATATCAATATCCTTTTATTTATATGACAGGTCATGGAAATGTGGTTTTTTCAGATGCCGAGGCAGAAAACCTGAGAAATTACCTGATAGCCGGAGGTTTCTTGCATATTGATGACAATTATGGATTGGATCAGTTTATCCGCCTGGAAATGAAGAAAGTTTTTCCAAATCAGGATTTCGTGGAAATCCCGTTTGACCACCCTATTTACCACCAAAAGTTCAAATTTAAAAACGGTTTGCCCAAAATACATGAGCATGATGGCAAACCAGCACAAGGATTTGGTATTATATATGAAGGAAAACT
>JBEPWY010000259.1:0-5536 GCA_041642185.1 Marivirga sp. | reverse complement strand
AAGGTGGTTCTTTAATGCTTTGGCAAGCTTAAGCAACAGTCTATATTGAAGCTTGAAAAGACTCACCTGAAGGCTGAAAACAAAATAAAAATGACAGTGGTTTGCAAATAGTCGATCTTAAACGCTTAATGTCGGCTATAGGCAAATATAGGCTGAGCAAAAAAAATGGAGTTCAACAAATCGCTATCGCTATTGTTGATATTTATTATTATCACATGCCTCTTTTAATATATTTTCTATCTTAACTATCCGACAACAAGCATTTGTAAATGCTTCAAAACAGTTCTTACTGTGTCAGACACATAAAGTTTTCAACCTAGTTCCTTTCTTTATTATATCCTAACTTTTAATCGAAAGGCAATGTAAAAAAATATTGGTAGTTTCTTGATCACTTATAATGCTTACATTCATTTTTTAAAATATATAATGAACTGCAGCTTAGAATCTATCTAAAAAGCTCCTAAATAAAATCCTCCCTTTTTTGCAATAAATGAATTTAGCCCTGAAAGAGGATTAACTTTATTCCGATTAAAGTAATTTTCAAATCATCATTAAATCAATCACGCTATTGGGTATTTCAAATCCACAGAAGAAAATTCCTACTCCGAATACTTTATGTTCAACACTAGTATTGCGCAAGGCTAATGGCAAGGAACAAACATTGATTACAGCATAGAATACTGCAAAAACAAACAGTAAAGCCAGCATAAGCACTTTATTATCTATCATAAAAATCCCTGCTAATGATATTCCTGCCAAAACCAGAAAAAGGATTAGATTTTTGGAAAGGCTTCTGTTTTGCACATATATACTGGCCGGTATGGAAAAAACAGCGGTTATCACCAATAAAACCGATACCATCCATTTGCCACTAACGCCTACAGTATTGCTCAACTTATCAAGATAATTCGGAAAGATTTCAATTACAATACCGGAAACAAGGCCTAAACCCATTCCAACTAAAAGCACTACCCATAAATTTGATTTTGGATTGACCTCATCGGGTCTTTGTTCTTTGTTATCGCTAAAAGATTCGATGGAATTTTTCCTTAACAAATAACCCGATATAGAGACAACTATACCGCCAACGGCAAAGGTGAGTGCACCACCAAGAAAGTCGATAATATCAACAATGACAGGTTCCAGAGAATAAAGCAGATCTGCAACTATAGTTAATGCTGCAACGGTAAGTGGTAATTTAGCGGAAGGAGAAAATAACTCGACCATTGATATGGCCGGACTCGTAAAAAGACTCATGGCAAATAACCAGAGCACAATCAGTATTGGCAGAACATAAACTACCCATTGTCCGGGATTGATCAGTAAAGTAAAGGCAACGGTCATAAATGTCATGGCAGCAAAACTTACTCCCAATGTAATCACCCTCAATCTGTTGCCCAATTTATGACGGTACATATCTCCCAATTTGCCGGCAAGTGGCGGGGTTATCACTAAAATTATTCCCTGTGCCCATACCAAAAAGCCACTGTATTGCTGCAAACCAAAAGATGCTAATAAGGCCGGCTGATAACGGTGATAGGCTATCCACCCTATTATAACTGAAGCATATAAAGCCAAGAGACTGGCCATTTGCTTCCATTGAATTGAGGTATTTTGCTTTAATGTTGATTGCACCATAATAAAAAAGTCTTTACCGTTTAACCCAGTTACGCAATACATGCGCTAACCGGATTTTCAAGTAAAGACTTTTTATTGAAATTCTAATGCTACTTAATCGAAAGTAACTTTAGTTAGCTCTTCTACAACCAATTTATTATTACTCTCATCCACATCTGCCATTCCATTATCTTTATCAATTACAACGCTTTCAATGCCTGAAGCATTTCCTGAAACTTCAAAAGTATAAGTTGGAAAAACCCATGGCCAGTCAGGCTTTATTGTCACATTCTTTCCTGAGAAAGACTTTTCGCCTCTCATAATCCGTAAAGGAATATAATATAATTGACTGCTACCATCTTTGAAATTAACTGTAACTTCTTGCGGCATTGGCATTTTACCAATTTTCTCGAGTGTAACATAAGTTTTTCCGCCGGATTCAAGCACAGTTTTAACACCATAATCAATGGCTTTGGTAGAATATGCCCAGTTTTCCAAATACCAATCAAGTTCTAAACCTGATTGTTTTTCCATAATACGAAGGAAATCATTGTCATTAGGATGTTTAAATTTCCATTCATTAAAATACCTACGCATTCCTGTATAGAAATCATCTTCTCCTAAAATATACCTCAACTGTCCTAAGAAAACCGCTCCTTTGGAATAAGCTGCTCTTCCATAGGCAAAATTAGTGTGGTAGAAATCGGCATGGGTGCTCATTGGCTCTTCATATTGTGTTCTCTGAAGAGCAAAATAGCCTCTGTAGTTTCCTAATTGAGGGTTTACCTGGCCTTGTTCCATAATTACGTTCATGGTTTCTGAAGATGCAAAAGAAGTAAATCCCTCATCCATCCACTCATACAATGATTCGTTGGTAGCCAATACTCCCTGATACCAGCTATGGTACATTTCATGTACTGTTACACCTACAAAGCTAGGTAATGATCTTTCTCCTGTGATCAATGTGGCCATTGGATACTCCATTCCGCCATCGCCACCTTGAATTACTGAATATTGTTCATAGGGATATTTACCAAATGTTTTATTAGCGTATTCAAATGCTTTAATGGTATAACCTTTCAATTGTTCCCAATTTTCTGAAGTTTTTTCATTTTTCAGGTAAAGGAAATGCAAAGTTGGTCCGTTAGGAACCTGTGCCGTTTCATGTGTATAACCGGGATCAGCTGCCCACATAAAGTCAATTACTTTAGGTGCTTTAAAATGCCATGTATGCTTGCCATTTTTACCTTTACCCGGCTTTAAACCTTCTTTCTGGTAACCATGTCCTACTTCATTAGGATTCTGAACATATCCTGTACCACCTAAAATATAATCTTTATCAATTGTAATTTTTACATCAAAATCACCCCAAACACCATGAAATTCACGACCGATATAAGGGTTTGCATGCCATCCTCTGTAATCATATTCTGACATTTTAGGATACCATTGAGCCATTGAGTAAGCAATTCCTTCTTCATTATCCCTACCGGTCCTTCTGATTTGAACAGGAACCTGGGATTCAAATTCCATATCAAATTCCACTGAAGAATTAGGCAAAATAGGCTTATTAAGTTCCACTTCTAAAATGGTACCATTCACCTCATACTTTACTTTTTTACCATTTTGCTTTAACTGGTTAATTTTTTGGTAACCAATTTCATCTTCTTTCAAATCCTGAATCCTTGAACTCACTCTTGGATCTGCATCCATAATTGTTCTGGAGCGTACATCCATCATACTATTAGGCTGGAATGCATTTAAATATAAATGATAAAACACCTTGTTTAATGTGTCAGGTGAATTATTAGTGTATTTAATTTTTTGTTTTCCTGTGAATTGATGTGTTTCAACATTCATGTCAATTTCCATCTCATATTCTATGGCCTGTTGCCATCTGTCAGTCTGGGCGGATGCCGTACCGGCAACCAATAAACCCAAAACCATCATTGCAGCTTGTTTTATTTTCATCATAATTATTTAATATTTCTTTAAAACTTAAAAATGAACAATTCCATTTAATTACCCTACTAATTTTATGTAAGTGTTAGTATTTAACTGATAAACCGGCATATTCTTATTTTGCAGCAAAAAAATGAGAAAATATTTAAGAATATTGCCAATTATTCCTTCTAACTTGAGTTAAATATAAAAGTCGGCCTTTATTTAGGCTATTTTTATTTCTATTTTTCTAACTTTGTTAGAGTTAACAGGAAAAAACTATGTTAGATTACAACACCCAACGACCTGATATGAAATTAAAAGAATATGGACGTAATGTTCAGATGCTGGTAAAACACCTGCGTACTGTAGAGGACAAGGAAACAAGGACACAAATGGCCTATACTGTGGTGGATCTTATCAAGCAACTAAGCAATGCCCCAAAGGATGTCAATCAGGAAAACATGCAGAAGTATTGGGATGATTTATACATCATGTCGGATTTCGACCTTGATGTGGAAAGTCCGTACCCTATGCCTGCCAAAGATGTTTTAGGAAGAAAACCGGAAAGAGTAAAATATACTACCAACGAAGTAAAGTTTAAGCATTACGGAAGAAATGTTGAATTATTGGTTGAAAAAGCCATTGCATTGGAAGACGGTGAAGAAAAAAACGCCGCTATTCTTTATATAGGCCGTTTGATGAAGACTTTCTACAGCACCTGGAACCGTGACAATGTAACGGAAGAAGCTGTAGCTGACAATATCGAGCAGCTATCTAAAGGAAAACTGAGTGTAGATATCAAAGAAGTAAAGGATAACAATGCTTTCGATTTGATCTATAAAGACACAAGCAGACCAAGACCCGCCTCTAACCATAAAGGCAAAAAGCAGAATTATAAAAAAAGAAGAAATTAATTAATGGCATCATTCAAAATTACTGGCGGGATAAAACTTTCCGGTGAAATCACCCCTCAGGGAGCGAAAAATGAAGCATTGCAGATTTTATGTGCTGTTTTATTAACTTCTGAAACTGTAGTACTTAAAAAAGTACCCAATATAATTGATGTGGTGAAACTCATTGATTTATTGAGCGACTTAGGCGTGGAAGTGAAAAAACTTGGCAAGGAATCTTACCAGTTTAAGGCGGAAAAAATTGATCTGGAATTCTTCGGAACTCCGGAATACACCAAAAAAGCGGCCTCTTTAAGAGGTTCCATTATGCTTTTAGGTCCATTGCTTTCCAGGTTCGGCAAAGCAATGATCCCAAAGCCGGGAGGAGATAAAATCGGAAGAAGAAGATTGGATACCCACTTTATAGGTTTCGAGAAACTAGGCGCTAAATTCCTTTTCGACAGCAAAAGCGATTATTATCATATTGATGCCTCTTCTTTAAAAGGTGCTTATATCCATTTGGATGAAGCATCGGTTACCGGTACAGCCAATATTGTGATGGCGGCCTGCCTTGCAGAAGGTAAAACAACTATTTATAACGCAGCATGTGAGCCTTATTTGCAGCAGTTATGCAAAATGCTAAACAGAATGGGTGCCAAAATATCTGGTATCGGCTCTAACCTGCTTTATATTGAAGGTGTAAAAGAATTAAAAGGTACGGAGCATACTATGCTGCCCGATATGATTGAAATCGGTAGCTTTATTGGATTGGCGGCTATGACCCAATCTGAAATTACTATTAAAAATGTTGGGCTAGAGCATCTGGGAATTATTCCTGATACTTTTAAACGCCTTGGTATTAAAATGGAATTCAGAGGAGATGATATTTTTATACCAAGCCAGCAGAGTTATGAAATAGAGACTTTTATTGATGGATCCATCATGACTATTGCTGATGCTATATGGCCGGGATTTACACCGGATTTATTGAGCATTATGTTGGTTGTAGCTACTCAAGCAAAAGGAACTGTTTTAATCCATCAGAAAATGTTTGAAAGTAGGTTGTTCTTTGTAGATAAGCTGAT
>JBEPWY010000258.1:0-5553 GCA_041642185.1 Marivirga sp. | reverse complement strand
AATCCCGTCCTGAAATCAGGACGGGACTGTTGTTGCCCGACTAGGTCTCGAACCTAGACTCTTCTGTACCAAAAACAGACGTGTTGCCAATTACACCATCGGGCAATCTTTAATCCCCTTATCGCTAAGAGATCACAAAGGTAATAATGAATTTATTTTGTGCAAACATTGTGGGGAAAAATAATTAAAAATATTTCTGAATTTATAGCTACAAAACATAACTAACTTATTTTTAACCACATATAAAATGAGTTGTTTAACTTATATTTAAATTAAAAACAGAAGGATAGACCAACAGCATAAATGACTCAGGATTACTTTAATTTCACTCAAGCAATATAAAAGCTATACATATCAGTTTATCTATTTAGCAAGTAGGCATAACCATCACTTATGCTGATACTGTCGAAAATGTAAATAAATATTAAATGAAAATATTTGTATGATGGCAGTAATGGCTGGTTAGTTTGAAGATGTTTTCACCTTTATACCTTATGTGGTTCGCAAAACAGATGGATTGTTGCCATTTAATTAATCAGGGTCTGATAATTTCTCAGGATACTCAAAACCGCAATTCTAGTTTTGTTTGGATCTTTTAAAATATCATCTGTGTATAAATCAGTTGTATAACCTTGCCAAATCATGTTATAGTTCTTGTTATCGGTAAAATTAATCACAAAAACCCCATTATTAATTGCTAATTTCTTTTTTTTATATTCCAGTTTTTTCCTGTCATCTTTCTTAACATTTTTAAGAAAGCTACTTATATTTGTTTGGTCGTAGCTATTGTAGGCTAAAGGATCTTGGTAGTAGAAATAATTCACCAAAAAATTAGCTTCCTTCCTTTCAGGAATATAGGTGTATCCCAGCAACTGCATATAATTTATAATAGTTTTATTTATGAAACCATCTGTGGAGCTGTCAAATTTTTGGTTGGTCCTCAAAAAACTAAAGGTTTTATATTCCTCAAAATCACCATCATAGCTATAATCGTACTCTACCGGATATTCCCTGGTTAAAGTACAAGAAACAGACGATAGACCTGAAATAATAAAAATTAACAGAACCCTTTCCATAATTAAAACAACTATGGAATGGTAACTTAGGTTGCCTATTTAAACCCTTAATTTTTAAGAGTTTTTTACAACCCATTTATAGGCATTTACTATTGCCTCTATCCATGGGGAAACTTCATCAGATGTTCTCTGGTGAGGATAATGCGCCCAGTTCCATGGGAAAATACTTCTCTCCAAATGAGGCATTATAGCTAGATGGCGCCCATCTTTAGAGCATAAGGCAGCGGTGTTAAATCCAGAGCCATTTGGATTGCCAGGGTAAGCCTCATAGCTGTATTTTGCCGGTATTTGATATTCCGATTCTTTTTTAGGAATATTGAACTTTCCTTCACCGTGAGCTACCCATATACCCATTCTACTGCCTGATAAGCTTGATAACATGATTGAATTGTTTTCAGGAATATCTAGATTTACAAATGCACATTCGAACTTGTGAGAGCTGTTGTGCTCCATGGTAATTTTTTGATCGTGTTCCGGATATATTAGATCCAATGCCACCATTAACTGGCATCCATTACATACCCCCAGGCTTAAGGTGTCTTTACGTGCATAAAAGTTATCTAAGGCAGATTTCGCCTTCTCATTATATTTAAAGGCACCGGCCCATCCTTTCGCAGAGCCTAAAACATCTGAATTGGAAAATCCTCCGGTGAACACAATAAAATTAACATCTGATAAATCTTCTTCTCCGCTCATCAAATCAGTCATATGAATGTCTTTCACATCAAAACCAGCCATATACATCATATAAGCCATTTCACGATCACTGTTTACGCCTTTCTCTCGTATAATAGCAGCTTTAATGCCGGAAGCACTATTTCTGTTTTTATCCAAACCAAGGGAGCTCCATGTTCCTTCGAAATGTTTAGGGAAATCAAATTTTAGCTCTTGTTTCTTATAGTTTTCTAACCGCTTTTTGGCTAAATCCTCACCACTTTGCTGCTTATCCAGTAAATAAGAAGTTTCATACCATTGTTCCCTTAATTCCTGAACAGACAAAACTAAATTTTGAGAGTTTTTCTGAATAGCAACAGTGGCTTGCTGTTGTACTTTACCTAAATCGAAAAATTCTATTGAAACAGTTTTTAATTCTTCTAAAACTGATAAATCATTTACTTGTAATAGTAAACCCGGTTGCTCACTAAATAATATTTTCACTAAGTCGTCGTCTGGAATGGTAGTAAAATCCAAATCCATTCCCCAACTATTATGAGGGAAACACATTTCCAACAAGGAAGTAATCATTCCTCCTGAGCCTATATCATGACCTGCCAGAATACGGCCATCTTTAATAAACTGCTGAACTGTTTCAAAAACTTTAATGAAATGCGATATGTCTTTGCATTCAGATGCATTTTCGCCTAATTGATTGACACTTTGTGCAAAGGCTGAGCCAGCCAGTTCAAAATTATCTTTAAATATATTAATATAGATTATTCTACTGTTTTTTATAGGCTTTAATGCAGTTTCTACTACCTTTTTAATATCCGATACTTCTCCTCCTGCAGATATAATAACAGTGCCGGGAGCATATACCTTGTCTCCTGAAGGATATTTCTGAACCATGGAAAGGGAGTCTTTCCCGGTAGGAATATTAATACCTAATGAAATGGCAAAATCACTTACTGCTTCCACAGCTTCATAAAGGCGAGCATTTTCTCCTTCATTTTTAGCAGGCCACATCCAGTTGGCGCTTAATGAAATTCCTTTTAAACCTTCTTCTATTGGCGCCCAGATAATGTTGGTTAATGCTTCGGCTATAGCCAATTGAGAACCCGATTTTGGATTCACCAATGCAGCCACAGGTGCATGACCTATAGAAGTCGCAATTCCCTTTTCTCCCTGAAAATCAAGCGCCATTACGGCCACATTGTTTAACGGTAATTGAATTGGGCCTGTAGTTTGCTGTTTAGCCACTTTTCCCGTTACACATCTGTCTACTTTATTGGTTAGCCAGTCTTTACACGCAACAGATTCCAGCTTTAGTACATTTTTAATGTACTCATCCAATAAGTTCTGACTATATGTTATTCCAACATATTTAGTCTGGCTTTTGGTGTCGGTCAATAAAGTTTTGGGAGAATTCCCGAACATGGAGGTTAATGGCCAGTCAACAGGATTCTTTTTGTCTTTATCTACAAAGCTAAAATGGTGATCCCCGGTTATTTCACCTACTACATAAAAGGGTGCTCTTTCTCTTTTAGATACTTTTTCTAAAATGGGAAGATCTTTTTGTTTAATGACCAATCCCATTCTTTCCTGAGATTCATTTCCTATTATTTCCTTGGCGGAGAGGGTGGAGTCTCCCACAGGTAATTTTCTTAAGTCAATTTTACCACCTGTTTCTTCCACTAATTCTGAAAGGCAATTCAAATGGCCACCGGCTCCATGGTCATGGATGGATACAATAGGGTTATTGCCTGTTTCTGCCATGGCACGAATAGCATTGGCTACACGTTTCTGCATTTCAGGATTGGCACGTTGAACAGCATTAAGTTCAATCTGGCTCTCAAACTGGCCTGTATCGACAGAAGAAACAGCGCTGCCGCCCATTCCAATACGGTAATTGTCACCACCCATTACTACTATTTTATCTCCTTTTTGAGGTACATCTTTATGGCTTTCTTCTAAAATACCGTATCCGATGCCTCCTGCTTGCATGATTACTTTATCGAAACCATATTTTTTGCCATCGTTTTCATGTTCAAATGTTAATACTGAACCTGAAATTAACGGCTGACCAAATTTATTTCCAAAGTCAGAAGCTCCATTGGAAGCTTTTATCAGAATATCCATAGGTGATTGATATAACCAAGGTCTTTCCTCCATTCCCTTTTCCCAGGGCCTGTTGTCTTTTAACCTGGAGTAGGAGGTCATATAAACTGCAGTACCCGCTAAAGGAATACCCGCTTTTCCACCGGCCATTCTATCTCTTATTTCACCTCCTGAACCTGTTGCAGCACCATAAAAGGGCTCTACAGTAGTAGGGAAATTATGGGTTTCAGCTTTAAGAGAAATAGTAGCATTAAAATCTTTTTTAGCAAAATAATCAGCCTTAGTCTGATCAGCAGGAGCAAATTGCTGTACTTTTGGGCCTTTTAGGTATGCTACATTGTCTTTGTAGGCAGAAATGATCCGGTTAGGATTGAGTTTTGATGTTTTTTTAATCAATTGGAATAGGGTAGAAGGCATTTCTTTACCGTCAATTACAAATAAACCGTTGAAAATTTTATGCCTGCAATGTTCAGAGTTAACCTGGGAAAAGCCGAAAACCTCGCTATCAGTTAAAGGTCTGCCCAAATCTTTACTTACTTTTTCCAGATAGGCTACTTCATCATCATTAAGAGCCAGGCTTTCCTGCTTATTGTAAGCAGCAATATCATTGATCAGCTGAACCTCTTCTGGTGCTTTGTTAATGTCAAAAATATTTTCGTTTAAGCCTTCATATTTCGCCTGTAGCATAGGGTCAATAGAATCTGTAAGATTTTCTAGTCTATCGAAAGGCTCTATTCTGAAAATACCCGATATACCCATTGTTTCAGTAATTTCCACTGCATTGGTACTCCATGGACTGATCATTTCTTTTCTTGGGCCTGCATAAGTATCTTTCAATTCTTCTGTAGATAAAATCTTTTCAGCATCGAACAGCCAGAGCAATTTTTCTAAATCGATAGTTGAAAACGGTATATGATGACCTACTGCATAAATCTGATGAGATTTTCCCTGAAAAAAACTTAGCATGTTGAATATATAAAAGTGGATATTTTAACGAAATGCAAAGTTAGGAAATCTGTCTAATTTATGTAGCTAAAGTTGAATAGTATTTATGGATGATAAGATAATTTGCCAAAAACTTTATTCTGTAACAGATTTTATGGCGCAAAAATTAGTCAGTTAATGTTTAATTGATTCATTATTGAACTTAAGAATGCCTCTGTTATTATTTAAATAGGCTGCAGTATCTTTTATAAGACTTGTATGGCCTGATTCCAAATTAATTTTTTCATACTTATTTATATGTTTTAATAACCTCTGCATATTTTTAGCTGTAATAATTTTATCATATTTCCCTGTCACCATATAGACAGGTATTTTATTCTTGTTAAGAATTTCAGCAATTTCCTGAAGGTCGAAAGATAAAAGTCTAAAAGTTACCCATGTTAAATAAACTCTTCTTCTTTGTTCTCGGGTATTCATCTGGCTGTTAGCAAATTTTAACATGCTTTTGTCAACCAATTTTAATTTTTTCGCCCATTTAACGAGTTTATAAAAATAACGTGGTTTTACAATCATGGCCCGAAAATATTTTCTGAAATAAGATGGATAAGTGGCCAGGCTGTACCAGAAAATGGTTTTTATTCCGTCAGGGGCAATCAATATCATTTGGTTAACTTTTTCAGGATAAACTTCGAGGCTTGCCATAGCAAATTTACCTCCCATGCTATATCCACACAGGGCAAATTTATCAATATGATGT
>JBEPWY010000257.1:0-5587 GCA_041642185.1 Marivirga sp. | reverse complement strand
GCAATGTCTATCTGTTCCATAAAATCGCCAACTGTCATACCATAAGCCGATAGCATCTGGCGTTTGGGCGTGATACGTATTTGCGGAACTTCAATTTGCTGTGCCACAGCCACATCAACTAATCCTTGAATGGGTTTTATCGCTTGTACCACATTTTTACCTACTTCATACAAACGTTGCAAATCAGGGCCATATATTTTAATGGCAATATTGGCACGAGTTCCTGAAAGCATGTGATCAATCCTATGCGCTATGGGTTGACCCAGCGTGATATTTACTCCCGGTATAATGCTGAGCTTTCTTCTCACCTCTTCAAAAAATTCCTCTTTTGATTGATCGGCAAGCTTAAAAGGTGCGTCAATCTCGGCAGCATTTATACCCTGGGCATGTTCGTCCAATTCCGCTCTTCCTGTCCTTCGGGTGACCACAGTTATTTGCGGCATTTCCAATAGCTGCTTCTCTACCAGCTTACCCACTTTATTGCTTTCTTCCAGCGACATGCCGGGCGGCCCTACCACGCTAATTACAAGTGAACCTTCATTAAACTCAGGTAAAAAACTCCTACCTAATTGTGTAAACAGCCCCAGACTGATTAAAAAAGCAATAACCGTAACTGCAATAATGGTTTTTGGGAAACGTAATGCTCCTCCAAGGGTCCAGGCATATCGTTTTTGCAGCCATCGCTCTACTTTTGTACCTTCAGCGCTTTTAAGTAATAGTTTTTCATTTTTTAATAAATAAGAGCACAGCACCGGTGTTAATGTAACGGCTACCACCAAAGAAGTTAGCACAGAGGTGATAAATGCAATACCAAGAGGCTGCAAAAGCCGACCTTCCATTCCGCTCAAAAAGAATAGTGGCACAAAAGACACGATGATGATCAGCGTAGCAATAATGATGGAACTTCTAATTTCTACAGAGGCATCTTTTACAACAGTAAGCACAGGCAGTCTTTCATTTTTTGGCTTTCGGACGTTCTCGCGCAAACGTTTGTATACATTTTCTACATCAATAATGGCATCATCCACCAAAGCGCCAATGGCAATAGCCATACCGCCCAGGCTCATAGTATTGATGGTATAACCAAGAAGCTTGAGTACGATGATGGATACCAATAAAGATATCGGAATAGCTAAAAGAGAGATCAGCGTGGTTCTCCAGTTCATCAGAAAGATGAATAACACAAGAACAACAAAAAATGCACCTTCCAGCAACGTTTGATTCAGATTACTGATGGAGGCATCAATGAAATCAGATTGCCTGAAAATATGGCTTTTGATTTCAACGCTTTCCGGCAAAGTGCGCTCAAGTTCTGCTATTGCCTCATCCAATCGTTCAGTTAAAGCCAGAGTATTCACATCGGGTTGTTTGGATATGGTCAGAATCACTGCAGGAGAGGCATTCAAGGAACCATCTCCAATTTTATCGGCAGCACCAATTTGCACCGTGGCCACATCTTTAATTTTGATCGTATGGCCGTTAACTTGTTTTAATACAGCTTCTTGCAGATCTTGAAGTGCATAAGCACGCCCACTCCCTTTGACGATATATTGGTTGCCATGCTGATTGAAAAAACCTCCCGGGGCATTTACATTAGCCTCTTTTACTTTCTCAACCAATTCGCTCAGGCTTACATCATAATATTTAAGCTTTTCAGGATGGGCAAATACCTGATATTGTTTATAATCACCTCCAATAACGACTACATTGGCAATTCCTCCAATCGCTTTTAACCTGGGTCTGATGGTCCAGTCAGAAAGGGTGCGCAATTCCATGGGCGACAGACTATCCGAGGTAACGCCCAGCAGCATAATCTCTCCCATAATGGATGAAATAGGTGCCATTGTGGGTGCACCGATACCACTTGGCAGGCTTTCACGTACCATCAGTATGCGTTCACTCACAATTTGCCGCGCACGGTAAATATCGGTACCCCAATCAAATTCTACCCAGACAATGGAAATACCTGCCGCTGATGAAGAACGGATTCTTCGCACATTGGGAGAACCATTCATGGCTGTTTCCAACCGATAAGTGACTAATTTTTCAACCTCTACGGATTCCATTCCATGAGCCTCCGTGAGGATTGTTACTGTAGGTGCTGTAAGATCAGGAAAAACATCTACGTTCATATCCCTTGCGATATAAATCCCCGCTATGCTAAGTAGCACAGCACCCAGCAGCACCATTAATCGGTTTTTTAATGAAATCGATAATATCTTATTCAACATAATTTTAACCGTTTAATGTTCATGCCCGTGTGCTGGTGTAGTTCCTGACATAGCCGCCATTTTTACCTGATAAGCACCTTCAGTCACTACTACTTCGCCTATTTTTAGTCCTTCAGTAACTTCTATTATTTCTCCATTGCTGCTGCCAATCTTTACAAGCCTTCTTTCAAAGCTTTCTCCGGAAAGTTGGATAATCACCGAGTAGCTACCATAATCTTCTAATAAGGCAGCTTCAGGCACCAGTATACCTTGTTTCGGTAAACCATAAGCAATTTCTACCTCCGTAAAACTACCTTCGGGCATAGTGATTCTCTCTATAACCTGGGCATAAACAGGCAGCATAGGTTTTGCACTTTCTACTTCCTTACCAACTGAGAGAATTGATCCACCGGATGCATTAATGCTTGACCATTGATCATCTGCTTTTTGATAAAAAATATTGTGAATATTTTGAAGATCCGAAGCGTAAGACGAACTGACCTGGGTCTCTAGTGTCCTAGCTCGATGAGCACCAATGGTTACTAATTGATGCCCCTGATTTACAAAATCTCCATTTCTTACCTGAACTGATTTTATGTAACCATCAAAAGGAGCTACAATCTGTTTACCAGCTGCAGAATAGCCGGAATTCAATGTTTCATACTTTGATTTCGCTACTTTGTATTTGCTTTCTACTTGTTCCAGCTCTGCTTTGGGCACAATTTTGGATTCATAGAGCTGTTTTTTACGCTCGTATTCTGCCTTAGCCTGCTCAAAACTTGCCCTGGCCTGATCAATCTCTGTCTGTAAATTATTGGAAGTTAGTCCTTTACTACTAATTGTCATCAAGATTTGCCCCTGTTTTACTTCAATTCCCTCAAGCAGGTTGTCTATGGTAAAACTCACCACCCCCGAGGCATTGGCCGAAAGAGAACGTATGCTTCCCGAAGCAGCTTTCCATACCCCTGAAGTGTTGATAACATCATAAATTTCACCGGACGAGACGGAAGCTGTCTGGAAATTAATTTTCCAGGCTTGCTCTTTCAGAAAACTGATAGCACCACCTTCTTCTTTTACATCTATTTCATTGGCTTCTTCCGCATTCGCAAATACCCGGACGCTATCCATTACAATTCTATCCTGATAATGAGGTGTTTTTAAATCAAATATCAATTGATAAATTCCTGCTTCCTTTGGTTGTAAGGAAGGTGAGAAAATACCAGAAGAAGAAGGATTTTCTACCGTATGTCTGATTCCTTTTCTATTTTTGATAAGGCTAACAGTTACGCTGCCTTCACTTACCGGTTGATGAGCCTCCAAAATGGTAAAGTGAGCTGCAAAACGGCTGGTTTGATTGACTACCAATACGGGGAATTCCACAAATAGCTCTGTCTTATCTGTCCATCGTGTATAATTTATTGCTGGTCTTTCACTTGTTTCATTCATGTGCCCACCATCCGCATCGTGGGCATGGCCATTTTCTTCTGCCGACTGACAGGAAGTTGCCAGTAATGCACATAATATTATTATGTATCGCATCTCTTTTATCCGTTTTCTAATGGTCATGATGTTCGCTTCCGTCTTCATGAGTATGTGTCGAATCCTCTTCAATTATGAATTCTTCCTGTTGGTGATGTTCTCCCTCTTCGTGTTGATGTTCAGCGTTATCATCATGGGCATGGCCATGCGCTTCTTCGGTTTCATGTTCATGACCGTGTTCTTCTTTGGAAGACTTTGAAGTACATGAAATGGTGAAAAGGATCAATAATGCGAATACTAAGTTTTTAATTTTCATAATTTTTTCTTTTTAATTTTTACAATTGATGTTTTAATAAGTAGCCTATAAGCAGATGAAGCTCTTTTTCTATTTCCAGCATTTTATCATAAGCCTGTCGGTAAAACTGCAGCTCCC
Source organism: Marivirga sp. (assembly GCA_041642185.1). GTDB lineage: Bacteria > Bacteroidota > Bacteroidia > Cytophagales > Cyclobacteriaceae > Marivirga. Next base: position 1,465 of record JBEPWY010000257.1, on the reverse strand, counting down.
TATAATAGTCCATAAAAGAGATTTGCTCCAGTTGGTAAGCTTCCAAAAGCAATTCCTCATTATTTAAACCATCCAAAGTACTCACATACTCCCTATAAGTATGAAGCATCAAATCATACTGATTGTATTGATTAAGAAAATTTGAATGACGCTTGTTTATAAGCACTTCGGTATTGGACTGCTGATATTGGAAATTTGCTTTTGCTGCATTAATTTTATTCTTTCCATTCCAGATCGGGATTGATATTCCACCATAAACTCCCGAATAATTATTGCCCTGCACTCCCTGGTAATTAAAACCAGCGGTGAGCTTAGGTAGTAATTTATTTTTTTGCAACTGTATTTGTTGCATCGCAACTGCTTCACTTTCTACTATAGCTGTGATGTGCGGATCTTGGGATTTTAGCTCTTGCCAGATACTATCAGCAGGCGCTATTGCCAACTCCTCTGTAAACTTGGATTGTTTAAAATTTATGGTTTCACCTCCATTCAGCCTTTGAAGCGAAAGAGATACATAACGGATTTGTCCCTCAATCTGCTCTACCTTAAATTGATCTTGCAACCAGGCTATTTTGGCTTTATTGAGTTCCAAAATGCCTACTTGTTCCTTTTGAAATAGCTCCTGTACTTGCTCATATACCTGCCTGGCTTGTGTTATACGGTTTTGTTCGATCTCAAGGAGTTTGGCGAGAGAAATCAATTCCAGACAGTATTTTTTAACAGGCATCAAAATTTCCAGTCTAAGCTGTTCATATTCCAACTTTAGTTGTTCTGCTTGCTTATTTATAAGGTCCTTTCGAACAGCATATACGGTAGGGAATTCAAACGATTGCGATACCTGAAATTCTGAATAGTCACTAGAGCTATGTTCGCCAAATGGAAGGTAAAACCCGGAAATTTGGAGATCAGGCAAATTATTCCCGGATTTCATTTCAAACTTTCTACTTTCTATGAGCGACTGAAAAGCCTTTAATTCTTTATTGTTTTGTTCTATTTCCCGGAGTACCTGGTCAATTTCATTGGATTGAGCAAAACTGCTTAATGAAATCAGGTATCCGCTAATAGCAAACACGATATGTTTTAACATGTGTTATTTATTAAGGTTAAACCTAGTTTTTATACGGATTAGCTACAAAGTAAATGCAGGATTACCCGAAAAGATTAAGCTAAATAAGGAGGGCCTCTAAGGGAGATTGTAGCTAAAGAGAGGTCGTGACCCTTTAGAAAATGGGGAATGGGTTTTAATTTATCTATGTGAATTTGAAATGAGTGGATTTCAAATTCCGGAAAAATTAAAGATGGCACATATTTCATCTTTATTTGTGGTTTTACCACATTTCTTATCTGAAAATCATTGGAATGGTAAGAATGCGAATGACTGTTTAAAAGAAAATCCAAAAATCCTGATTGATCTTGGGAGTCATTATTTTCTTCATCCCCATGGTTATGATGGTGATGGTCATTC
>JBEPWY010000256.1:0-5615 GCA_041642185.1 Marivirga sp. | reverse complement strand
ACCCGTTTCCGATCCCATGAAGGAGATCCCGGCTCCAGGGCCGGGATAGCACTACACTTAATAACCTGCCAACTCGCTAACTTGTTAACTCGCCAACCTGCTCAACCTAATCCACTACCTTCACCCACTGACCGTCCAAAGCCGCATAAATGCTGTTGTCGTACATCGCCTCGGCCTGCATGGCCGGTAAATAGTAATCTCCCTTGTATGATGCGTTCAGCAATACGGTAAACTGCTTTTTCTCTCCTACTTTCAAATCAAAATAGGTCAACACTCTATCATCCCTGATGTCTTTATAGGTGGCTTTATCGCTATTGGAAACACCCTCTTCATCATTCAATCGGGTATTTAAAATCTCCCAGCCTGAAGGAAATATCTGCGTAAGTGCCAGTTCTTTTAATACGCCCCTTGTGCCCGGGTTGTTGACAGTTACCACTGCTTTAAAATCAGTCCCTTGTTTAATGGAGGCTACATTTAATACCGCCCCGTCCCTATCGTAATAATTTACTTTTATTCCGAGATTGTTTTGAGCCGCCACTTCTCCGCCTTCTATAGGAATACCTTGCCTGATCAAGCGGGCAAAAAGCGGACCGCCACTTTTATTGACAGCTGTTATTTTGGCATCTTTATCCGGCTGGTTCAGGTGAATTTGTGAAAAATAGCCTTCTATGTTTAATATTGCCTTTTCTCCATTAACCGATACATCGGCCTGTAAATTAGCCGAAGATGGAAAGCCTTTGGTATATTCTGCCACAGCAATTAAACAGTAAGCAGTTGTTTGGGTGCTCATCCAGTAATTAGGATCTCCCAACGATTTCGCCAATCGGTTCAGCATTTCAAAAGCATCATTTTTTCTGCCCAGTTTCACCAGGGTTTCCATAATAATGGCTTCATCGCGTACAGAAGAGCCAAAAGTATAGCTTAGTTCGCGGTAATCGTCTACAGTACGGGATAAATTGCTGATAAGCTCCTCTCCTACATCTGTATGTCCTGCCTCGGCATAGGCATTGGCCAACAGCCATCGGCTCATTTCAGAAATATTGCTGTTTTCACGCATCCTGTTCATGGCTGCCATCACCGGTGCTTTGGCCAAAGACATGGTATACAGTCTATAGGCTTGGATCACATCGGATCGATACGTCGTATTGCCGTTCCAGCTGTTGGCTAGCCCGGTCTGGAATTTCTTGAAATTTCGTAAAATGTCATCCGGAACTGAATATCCTGCTTTTTGGGCAGAAATAAGGAAATGACCTGCATAATTGGTTCCCCACTCATTGGCTGTTTGCTGGCCGGGCCAGTAAGCAAAACCTCCTGCTGGAATCTGGAAGTTGCGCAATCTGCCTATGGCAGCATCAATATTGGTTTGTACCTGGTACTTTGCCTGTTCATCTAAATTGACCAAATCTCCCAGGTATAGCTGTGCAAATACCGATGAGGTAGTTTGCTCCACACATCCATGCGGATAGCGGATCAGAAAAGAAGTCCGCTGCTCCAGGTTTAATGGAGGCAAAGTAGATAGTTCCAAAACAGCATTATTGGTGCCAGTCATCCCTAAAGGCTGATAATCGGCTGTCCATTCTGCTTTATCTTCCAATAACTGGTCTGCCACAGACAGCATGAGAGGGTTTGACGGCCTTACCTGCATATTTACATCATAAACAGCTTCATTTTTGCCCGATTTGGCTTTAATCTGCACTTTTCCGGCTCCCAAAGCTTGCTCTGCGGTAATCTCTACATAGGCAATTGTTTCTTTACCTGGGTTAAGTTTTACTGTCAATTGCTTATTTCCTTTCACTTTCAGTTTACCTTTAGTGTTCACCTCTATTTGTGCCGATGTCATATTTTTATCGCGGGCAAATAATGTTACAGGCATTAAAGTGGTTTCTCCCGGACCCATTACTCTTGGTAAGGTGGCTAAGATCATTAGAGGCTGATTTATTCCGATGGCCGTTTCTGCCGTTCCATATTTACCGGAAGCATCTGCTGCCACCACCATCATCCGCAATTCGCCTATGTATTGAGGGACAGTAAACTGATGGTTGGCAGTAGCGCCTTTTTCCAACTGGAAAGGCCCCATGTATTTCACCACAGGCTTAAATCTGCTTTCGCTTTTTTCTTCCATAGGACCCATTTCATCTCCCCCTACAGCCAATAATCGACCATATTTACCCGAAAAGGAGCCTAAAACATCTTCAAACATATCATAGGTGCGCACGCCCAGGGCTTCCCTGGCATAAAAGTGGTTCCATGGTTGCGGTGTTTTATAATTGGTGAGCCCGAGCAATCCTTCATCTACCAAAGCAATGGTATAAGTCATGGATTTATCGTTTTGCTCACTGATCTGCAGCTTTACATTTTCTCCCGGCTGTGCATTTTCAGGTGCTTTAATCTCCGGAAGCAATTTAGTGTTGGCATTTTCCACCATAATATTGCGGACACCATAAAGTCTGAGCGGCAAATCATTATACTTTTGCTCATGCGGCTGAATCAATGAAACGTGCACATACACATTAGGAGCCATTTCCTCTGTTAAATCAAAGCGGTAAATGGTTTCCGTGCCGTTCATGGCGATATAATCTTTCTTGATAAGTGCTTTTCCTGTTTCCAAAGTGATGTAAGCATGCCCTGTACCACTGGAAGGAATAGTCACTTCAATAGTTTCTCCGCTTTTGGCTTCCTCTTTATTAAGTGAGAAACTTAATAAATCGGCCCCTCCCATCGCTTTGGCCATAGTGCCATACCAATCTGATCTGCGGAAATAAACTACCTGGCCTGTGCTATGTCCGGAGGCTTTATCTGTAACGCGAATGAAATAGCGGCCCCAGTCATTGTCACCGATTGTCAATGGATAATCTACCTTACCATCTGTTAATTTTACATTATGGGTACGCACCGGCTTATTATAGCTGCTGCTAACATAATTGCTGATGTTATCTCTTCCGTAATCCCACCACCATCTCCAACTCAACTTATAAAGCTCCATTTTCACATTTTTACCGCTTAGTAAATTACCGTTTTCATCCAGGTTCACCAGTTTTATTTTATTCTCTTTATTGGTGTACAATACCGGATTGGAGCTGTTTTCTTCCACGGTAGGGACGGAGATACCGGCATAACTGCTGTAAGGAGAGTAAAGAATGCTGCTGCTGTGGATGCTGAAATCGCCTCCTTCTTCAAATACTTTTCCATTGAAAACCAATTTTAACATACCCGGAGGTTGATTTTCATTTTCAATATTCACAGGGAAACGTGCATTTCCGTTATTATCGATCCTGTTGTCAAAAATCATTTTGCTTTCAGCATAAAATTCCTTGGCAGGGTCATCAAAATTATAGCCAAAGTAATCCTTAAATGTAGTAGCTGTCGGCCTAACGGACATTTCAAACTCGGCTTTAAGGTTCATGGCGACTGCTCCGTGCATCCATCTAGCACTTAAATCGGCATAATTGCCTTCCGATTTCTTTAGGATGTCTTTTTCAAAGTCGAGCTCAATTTTGAGTCTGTTGGGCTTAATGGTCTCAATTTTAATGGTTTTGCTAAACTCCGCACTACCTGCCCTTACCCTGACCAGCCAGTTTCCTGTTGGAGACTCAGTTTGGGTAGAGGGTTTAAAACTATAAACAGGCCCTGCTATTTTAACCGGCTGATAACTTTTGAACAATTGCCCCTGCGGGTTGTAAAGCTCCATAATCACTTTCTGTCCTTTGGGAATTCTGTTATAAGTATCCTCCAATATAAATGCCAGGTGGAGCGTATCTCCGGGTCTCCAAACTCCTCTTTCACCATAAATAAATCCTTTTAGGCCTTCTTTTGCCGTGGCACCGTTCACATTAAAATTACTTAAAGAAAGGGCATTACCATCTTCCATTTTAAGGTAGCCAAACTGCCCGTCCTTTTCGGCCACGGCCATAAATGCTTTTCTATACAGGTCAAGCTCCAGCATGCCTTCTGCATTGGTTTTGCCTTCGCTGATCAGCTGGTTTTGATAATCATACACCTTTAGGTTTACATCTGCAAAGGACTCAGAGTTGACAATATTGGTGGTAAGCAAATGAATTTTATTGTTTTCTGCCTGCTTGGCGGTGATACCGATATCCGAAGCAAACAACATTTTGGAAGCAGTCCTATTTTGATAGTAATACATATCATGGCAAGGATTGTCCCTTTCATCCCAATTATAATCACCATAATAGGAAGCGTATTGATCGTCCCAGTCCAGGGTTCTTGAATCATGGGCAAATTCTTCTATAACCGCATCAGCATCCATGCCTTTACAATTGTAAACAGCCATGTTTTTATTGAAATCGAGCTCTACTTTATAGAAAGCACCTTTTTCAATTTCAAAAATATCTTTCAAATCGAGAGATATCTGTGACCAGCTATAATAATCTGTAATGCCGGCATTGACTAAAGGGATTATTTTCTTCACCACAGGCCGGCCTACTTCACGTAAATTATAGGAGCCTCCCATATCATTGTCCTGAAAATACTGACCTATATTATTAGGGTAAATGCGGATAACAGTTACCTCCAGGGCTTTTAAAGCTACCACTTCAATCGGTAAAATCAGGTCGTTGGAGCTTGGAAGGATTGTCCCCTCTCCTGCTAAAATCTTTACCTGGGGCTTAAATGTTGATACTTTAAGAGAAAAGGCCTTTTCTTTATCTAAACCAAGCCCTTTTGAGTTTCTAAGGTTTTTAAAAATTTTCAATTCCAGATCGCCTGAAAAAGCACCTTTATTCCCAAAAACCTTTAATTCGTTATTAATGGCCGAATACCTTGACTCATAACCTTTTACTTCCACAAAATCGGCGAAATTCTGGTTATTCATCAAAGGATCTGAGAATATAACCGAAATATAAGCTTCTCCTTCACGCTCCACATTGGCCGACATGATTTTAAAGCTGTCAACCGAAGGAATTTCTATTACGGCACTGCCTTTTTCTTCCACTTTAATGGCGCTACCGTCCCAGTTGATGTTCAGGTTTTGATCGGCTTTTGCTCTGATTATTTCTTTGATGGTAAAGGTATGGTTTTTGCCATTTTCCTCATGTTTCCATTCAACTTTCAGGGTTTTATCCTGATAATTGGCCTGAAGCATCTTTTCTATATCTTCATTTTTTACCCAATCGGAAGTGTTGATATTTCCGTTATAAGCTACTTTAGAAAAATCAGTTTCATCGGTATTGACCAGATTGCCCAATTCTACCGCATAACTTAAGGGTATAGTTTTTACACTAAAAGTGAATTCAGAAAGCTCTTGGGGAACTTTCATTATTTTGCCGAGCTTTAAGGTCACCTTATATTCCTGATTACTTTCTAATTTTTCTAAAGGTTGGATCACTATGCTGGAAGGTGATTTCCAGAATGCTTTTGCTCTCACTGAGGGTGAGATGGTATAAGAACCGGATGCAAACTCCTGGTTGGGCTGAATACCGGAAACATCAGCATTCAGGTTGATCAGAAAAGGATCTTGTTTGGATATGATACCGGACGAAATGCTTTTAATATAATCCGAAAACGGGCCGAGAGTGGAATCAGCTTTATCTTCACTACTATCCGAACAAGCAGAAAAAAACAAAAATAGAATAAAAGTGCAGGCAATGGAAAGATGC
>JBEPWY010000255.1:0-5656 GCA_041642185.1 Marivirga sp. | reverse complement strand
GTATGAATTTTGTACTTTCCGACAACATAAGGTTTATTCCATAAATAGCCTGATTCTGTTGGATCCGGGCATCCTAAATCAAAAGGTCGGATATTGTTTTCGAGAAAGTTAATTTTTAAACCATACGAATAAGTAGGACTACTTCCATTTTTATAGAAGTTTTTATATTCAAACTCTTTTTTCCGAACTATTGAACCTAAAGAATTTTTTACAACAACTTTCTCAGGTAAGCCCCTGTGCCAGGAGTAATTCGTATTCATAATATAAGGATACGAATTTACTCCTAACTCCAGTCCCATATTACTATAAGGAACGTTTAATGGGGGATTACTATTTACTTCATATGACTCAATATCTTTCCAACTAGGAAGCAATTGTGGGATAATTATTTCAAAAAATGGATATTCGACGTTAGAATAGTCATCATAATAGGTAGCATCATTATGAAAATAATACTCAGTTTCTCCTTTACCATTGTTTACTTTCTCAGTAACAGTGTTATATCCTATTATGCCATCGGAATAATCAGACATATCACCAGTAGTTCCCAGGTAATGATTTTTCATTAGCTCACCACCATTTAATAAATACCATTCATCGTAGAGGCTATTATTAAAATAATGATAATTACAATCGGGCGCAAATGCATTGGAAGGATCCAAATAACCAAATTGAGGAACATTAATGAGTTTGCCACTTGTTTGATTAATATATTCTGGATCATCATATGAATAAGAAGTAGTTGTAATTGGGCCAATAATTGGATCAGTAATGATTTCTTTTAAACGAATACCCGCTCCACAATAATCTCCAGCATCAGCATCACTATAAATTTTGAAGTCATTAAGTTCATAATTGAATTGTTGCTTTCCACCGGAAGGAAATTTGATTTCTTTTAGATTTCCTACGAAAGCCTTCTCATTACTATTTCTATTTGCTCCATAAGGATTTAATTCAAGTCCAGGATTTAAGCCATCAATTTGAAATACACTAAACCTTTTCCCTCCTGTTAACTCAGGATAAAAATAAGTTTTAGGACGTAAAGAATTATTTTCTATCCCATTAAAATACCCCCAGAAATCCTGAGCATAAGCAAAGCGAGGTGGCAACCAGCTATCATTTTCTTTGCCTTCCATGCCATAGTAAGAAAACTTATATGATGGGTGAATAAATTCTGCTCCTGAAACCTGCACTGAATCAAGCTTTAATCTCTTATATCCTGTAGCATCGCTAATATATGTTTCAAATTGATATCCTGGCTCAATTGGATCGTATTCAAAATATGAATGATAGAAACTGATGATTTTTTCAATATACAAATCGGATCCAGACTTATTGTACACTTTAATTTTATTTAATGATTTGGAGGGCTTATCTTTCATTGTACCAACATACAAATGCTTAAGATCATCCCTTACCTCATTTGCAATAAACTCTACCTTATAATTTGCAGATTCAATTGCGCTTAATCGCTTAGCCAAAAGGTGAGGCACAACATCCCAGTCAACATCCTGATTAGTATGTACTGCCGTAATTAATTCGTCTGAATTGTTTTTAGTCCTATAAGTATTATATAATCCTTCATCAAGGCGAACTTTTTCATCCTCATACGTAAAAGCAATCTTTTCCTGATTAGGATATGTCACTTCAGTTAACAGCCAATTCACTGTATAATTAGCTTTAGAACGATTAATAATTGTTAAACTGCCAGATGTATTTTCATCTTCAGTTTCCTCCTTACTAATTTCAACATAGGAGTTTGTATAAATAATCTCTTTGTCATTAAAATAATAGGAGACACCTTTGCTATCGATGATTGTAAAACTTTCAATAGTTACCCCGCCAAGATCTTTACTATAATCTATTTTGATATTCTGATATGGGATGGTTAATGCTTTCGGCTTTTGATTAATATCCTCATCAGCTGCTTCAAAAACAAATTGACCATTAACCTCACCGACATTAACATTAAATATATCAGGTTCTGTATCGTATTTTTCTTTATAGTAAGAATTAGGGTGTAAAAATGATTCTCCAATTAAACCTGAGATAAGATTGGCCTCATCTTGATAATCACCAGGGGTGATTTGAGAAGGAAATTCGGCCACTATTTTTGAACCTGCAACACCAATACCTGCCGTGGGTATCCACCCCACCCTCATTATTGGATCCTGATTATATATATCAAGAACTGAGAAATAATCATCAGGTAGATCTCTAACCTGTCGGGAAATAACTCCACCACAATGCAATTCCCAACCTAAACCTACCCAAGAACTAACCTGATTTACTTGAATTCCTGCGGTATGATAAGACAGTGAAATTCCATGACCGAAATCAATAACTGCATTGTAAACGCCTCTGTAATGATTAAACCCTCCTGAAGGACTTCCAGCTCCGTGATGTACCCTAGGGTAATCAGATGTAGTGAAATCATAGGTGCCTCTATAGTTGCTATATCGCTTTGTTGCTACATGAGACCTCTCATAATTTTTTGCTGAAAAATTTAGATAATTACCATCAAACCAGTACATACTTCCCTTACCTGAAGGTAGGTCTGATCGATAATCAAGATTAATTTGAGCGACGGCAATTTTCATAAAAAATAATAACGATAAAAACACGCTGAACTTCTTCATTTCAATATATTTAATTAATTGATTAGCTAAAGTAAAATGATTAATGTACTAGAACAAATTACATATAAATCACAATTGCAACATCATAAGTGTTGTTGACATATTTAAAGATGGGATAATTACGTCTATTTCTTACTGTATGTAGTTCACATCAATATTATAACCTTTATACAATATAATGTGTCTTTTAATGCCCTAATGATATAGATATCCATATATCAATCCCTAATACAGTTTAAATCAGTACAGATATTCATATACATGTCATAATGCTCTCACCAATAAATATTGTAAACTGTGTGATTATGTATAATACCATTTAAACCATACCGAAAACATGATATGGGGATCTGAACAACAAAAGAGCTGTTACAAAAACCAGATAGATGAGTTAATGTATGCCTATGAAATTGAACGGTGAATATTTTTTGTCTATCGAAACAGTCTTCTGTTTAAACATGATTCTTGGCAAATGACTTTGGCAACTGTCACCACAGTAAAGATTTAGCTATCAGAAATTACTAGTTCGTAAATTCTAACTATAGGCACGAAACGTTTCTCAAACAACACCCACTCTTAACGTATCCCTTCGGACAACCTCCATTTTGACTTTCGCTAAAGTTTTTGATACTATTAATTATCACAACCAACTGGCTGTTATCTATCGTTGTATTAAGATCGTTACTTCTTGTATACGGTAATTTAAACTACCCATTTCCTGGCGCTTATAAAAAAGTTCAAATCCACCTGCCCCCAGCGAAGCATTTTAATGCGGTTTCGCTAGTGGTTTTTAAAAATATATTAGTTACCTCTCATAGGGTCATTATCAAGTCAGTTTTTGACCGGACCACGCGAAACCGTCAAAGCTCTTGCGCATTTCGATCGCCTGGCGGTAAAGTAAACATCTGCAGGAGAATATGTGGAAAGCAGGGGAACGGTTATTGTTTTGTTCATCCAAAATTTATGCATTAGATTTTAAAAAAAGGTGGAGAAAAATTCCCCGCATTTGTGAACAATCTCTCCAGAAAAGCTCGTCATTTTTCTCTTGCCGACAAATTTAATATCTGTTTTCTACCTGATCTGGTTCAGTACCTTCCTATTGTAATGCAATGTACCCACATGGTAGAGAGATTAGGTAGAGGTTTTGAATTCATAACCTGTAATCTAAACAAACTCGTTAAGTTGTGGGCAATCATGGTAAAACGGAAGGCTACTTCGTGAGTATTTATTCCAAACCGAATTCCAAAGTTGTTGATTTGAGCATATATACCGGTACTTAATAAAATGCCAAGAATGGTTAATAAAAATGCTTTCATAAACTTAATCTTGATGTTAAAAATTCGTTTGCACCAAAATCGTTAATTTCTCTGATCCAGTTATTACATGGATAGATCTGGTTCTATTTTCTTATTTCGTGCTAACGACTTTAGTGTTCTTTTCAATAATTTCAGTTTTTCTTCTTTTTGTGCTTAATAGCTCCTGGGAAAAATAATCATCGGCTATTTCCGGATTATCAAGATGATCCAAGGCTATGGTATACAAGTTTTTTTGGAGCTGTATGACCAATTCCCTCTTAATAACATATTTACTATTTTTCGACTGTTGGTAGCTTTTCTTCCTAATTAACTGCTTATCTCGTGCTTCCTGGTATTGATTGTGAAATTCAATTATTCCATTTTTCAATTTAGGTGGGCAAATATCGGGATTTGCTTTTAATACAACCAATATCCGTGTCATTAATATATCCAAATTTGATTTACTAATCCTGCAGTATTCACTCAATCCTTTTGGGAACAACTCCTGATAGAATAACTCATTCGTGGAAAACATGCTTCTGATATATGCTTCGATTTTACGGATACAATATTTCAACTCTACAATTATTTCATCAACAGTTAATGTTTGATTCTGCCGGGCAATTTCTGCCTTATTGTTACTCTTTAAGGCAGACAGATACTCATAATATAGGACGCTGGTGTTTTTAACTAATTCGTCATATTTTCCTGAGATATTTTTCTTAGTAAGCTTCTGAATATGATTCTCAGTGAAAAACGCCAGGTCCTGTTCATTGACTAAACGATTCGCAAAAATTAAACTGAAGTAGGTTTTGATACTTTTCATTTCTGTAAAGGTTAATTAAGGTTAATGATTAAATTATTTGGATTATTATTTATCATTCTCTTATTCAACATCATTGATTTTGGTTAATCGATTAACAGGGGCGAAAATAATGAAAATTTTTAAAAACCGAAATATTTGTTGTTTTTTTATATCCCATCTAATGTGATAGAAAGGGAAAAATTTGATATAAGATCAGGATTAAAAAAATCCTGACATAAATTAAACTCTTCATACTACTTAAAAAACCCTTCATTAGACTTATTCAAAATTTTTCATTGATTTTGGCTACCTATTTGTCACCGCAAATATGTAGGATTTTTTTTAGAACCAAATGTTTTACTTTTTTTTTAAAATATTCTTAGTTGGTGGGAGCATTCCCTGATCCAGATTAACAGCTAACAAACTTTCTACAACTAGTTTCCAGATTGCTTCCCCTTACTTCAAGATATCATCATTCAATCTTTCAAGCTCCTTCTCCACATGAATATCATCTATATAAATAGTGGTGGTTCTTAAATCGGCATGGCCAAGTCCTTTTTGGATTACCCTGCGATCAGCCCCTTTCTGGTCGGCGAGTGTTGCCCAGGTATGTCTTGCCACATAACTTGTCAGATGTGCTTCAATTCCTATTTCATCCCCAATTTGACGCAATCCTTTGTTGAAATATTTTAACTTATCGTGTATTTGCTTGTAATCTTGTTCTGTGAATGCTTTGCTTTCCAATATCGGAAAAATATAATCCTCCTCAGATTTCTTGCTGTCTATATAGTGATTAAGTATGTTCTGAATTTTATCAGTAACTTTTACGATAAACTCGGTGTGGGTTTTTCCCCTGTGGTAAATGATCTGCCCATCCCGGATGTTAATCCAATTCAATCTGGCAATATCATGAAAAT
>JBEPWY010000254.1:2027-5667 GCA_041642185.1 Marivirga sp. | reverse complement strand
ATTAACCCCGATTTCTATCTTGAAACTATTGAAATGATAAAAGATGTCGTTTTGATTTGCGATGCCAATCTGAGGGATATCAACGTGAGTGCCGAGAATGGTAAGTAATTTGAAAGGTTGATAAAGCGTTTTTATAAACTTTCTTAACATTGTCTAGTGAAAATAATCTGTCTCGTATTATCATTATTTGTTCTTACGCTGTCTACTTTCCCAGACTGCATGGATAATCACCATGCGGAGGGGCAATCAACAGAGCTAAATAAAGAACAAAAAGATGAATGCTCCAATTGCTCGCCTTTTCTAACTTGTGGCACCTGTTCTGGATTCACTTTTAATCAACCAGAGTTTCACTTTGAAGAAATAATAGTAACCACCAATAGAAAAAGTATTCCCTTTCAGCAACTGTTCTCTGACTTCTGTTCAGAAAATATCTGGCAACCGCCAAAATTTATTTTCTATTAATTTTTTATTCTTATACTCCTTTTCCTTAACAGAGAAAGGCCACAGTATACCAATTATTAATTTATTTTCTACCAACTATTGTAGGACTAAATGCTATACAGCAGCTAATCTTACTCAAACATTATTATAAAAATGAGATATATTCTAATAGTTTTATTGATACTATTGAGCTTTTCAAAAGTACTAGCTCAGCATGATTTTAAAGCGAAAATTACGGATAGTAAAACCAATGAACCTTTAATAGGGGCAACTGCCATTATACAAGGCACAAATAAAGGCGCGACAGCAGATATTACAGGCCAAATTGAAATCAATGACATTCCCAAAGGGCGACAAATTATTGAATTTCGTTTTGTAGGTTATATCCCTAAAATCGACACCTTTAACATTCCTCAAGCTACAGATGAAATGGTGGAGATTTCTCTTGAACACGATTCAGAAGAAATGGAAGAGGTAATTATTACCGCTACACGTTCCAGCAGAACCATAGCAGATAGCCCTACCCGTGTGGAAGCCATTTCCGGTGAGGAACTAGCAGAAAAAGGAAATATGAAGCCTGGAGACATACGCATGATGCTTAATGAAAGTACAGGTATACAAACCCAGCAAACATCAGCAACTTCATACAACTCCAGCATTAGAATTCAGGGGTTGGATGGTAAATACACACAAATCCTGAGGGATGGATTACCTTTATATGCAGGCTTTTCCGGTGGATTAAGCCTCCTTCAAATTGCCCCTCTGGATTTAAGGCAGGTTGAAGTAATCAAAGGTGCTTCCTCCACACTTTATGGTGGCGGTGCTATTGCAGGCTTAGTAAATCTTGTTTCTAAAACTCCAGGAGAGGAGAGGGAGTTAGATTTTATGATCAACGGAACTTCAGCCCTGGGGTTAGACGTAAGTACTTTCTACTCAGAAAAGTTCGGCAAAATAGGAACCACAGTTTTTGCCTCATATAATCTGGGTTCCGCTTATGATCCTTCCGATATAGGTTTTACAGCTATTCCTGAATTTGAAAGATATACTCTTAACCCTCGTTTGTTTGTGTATCTTAATGATAAAACAACATTCAACCTTGGTTTTAATGCCACAGTAGAAGAGAGGATCGGTGGTGATATGCGTTATTTTGAGGAAAATGCTTCTTCCAATCTATATTTTGAGAAAAATGAAACAGAGCGATTAAGTACTCAATTTATTTTAGAGCATAAGATGGAGAAAAACGCTAAAATTACACTTAAAAACAGCATCAGTTATTACGACAGGAGGATTGAAATACCTGATTATGCTTTTTCAGGTGTACAACTTTCTTCCTTTAGCGAGGCTGCTTATAGCGTAAAAAATTCTTCCTCCGAATGGGTTGGAGGATTAAATCTATGGACCGATGAATTTAGTCAGGAAAATATAGCCCCTGAAGAAGCGGTAGATTATCAGTTGATTACTTTTGGTGCATTTGCTCAGAATACTTGGGACATCTCAGATCAAGTTGTACTTGAAACAGGTTTAAGGACAGATTATCAAAACGAATATGGGTTTTTTGTGCTTCCTCGTATTTCCGCTTTGTACAAAATAAATGAAAATGTTACTTCAAGAATTGGTGGTGGCTTAGGCTATAAAACACCCAATGTTTTTACTGAAGATGCCGAGCGGATACAGTTCAGAAAAGTGCTTCCTGTTAATACAGTAGCAACAGAGGCGGAAAAATCACTTGGGGGTAATTTTGATATTAACTATAGAACAGAGCTATCCGAAAGATCGACCTTTAGCATTAACAGTTTGTTTTTTTATACCCGAATCAATAACCCTATTGTGTTGGAGCAGCAGCAAAACACCTTCTGGGAATACCGACAACCTGAGGGTTTTATTGATACTAAAGGGGTTGAAATGAATGCTAAAGTTACCTATGATGACTTCAAACTCTTTGTTGGCTATACATTGGCCGATGTGAAGGAACATTATGGTGATGAGGTGACGGAATTTCCTCTTGTGGCAAAACACCGGTTGAATAATGTGCTAATGTATGAAGTGGAAGAATCAGTAAAAATAGGCCTTGAAGCTTATTACTTCAGTCCGCAAAAATTAAATAATGGCAATACTGGTCAGGAATACTGGATTTTTGGATTAATGACAGAAAAAATCTGGGAGGATTTTTCCATCTTCCTGAATTTTGAAAATTTCCTGGATGCCCGACAAACTAAGTTTGAGACTAATATTTATTCAGGGCCAAGAGAAAATCCTTCCTTTATGGACATTTATGCTCCGGTAGATGGATTCGTTATTAACGGAGGCTTCAAGATAAATTTATAAGTAAGCCTATACTTAATTTAAATCCAACACCCGTAGAGCCTCAAAAACTCTACGGGTTTTATGGTATTTAGCTATAACAAATTATTGATTAATATATTTTGAGCTTTCTACTTTTATCTTAATTAAACAATTTCTATCCCCATTTTTTTCATTAATGGTACTGCATTGAAAGTATGACAAGGGCCTTTGTTTAATTTATAATCAAATAAGATTTTATCTCCTGATACATCACTGTTAAAACTGTAATTCTGAAAGTTTTCCAATTCTTTTTCAAGCTTGGCCAATGATAAATCATGCGTACTGATCAATCCCATACTATTGGTTTTCATCAATTGGCGTATTAAACTTTCTGCTCCAATATTTCTGTCTTCCGAATTGGTCCCTTTTAGTATTTCGTCCAATAAATAGAAAATTGAAACCACTCTTTTTTCCTGGGTTAGATCCACCAACTTCTTTAACCTTTTCAGCTCCGCATAAAATGAAGAAGTGTTTTCCTCCAGGTTATCTTGTGTACGCATACTGGTAAAAACTTGTAAAGGACTCAGTTTTAAACTTTCTGCACAACAAACCGCTCCCATTTGGGCTAATATTAAATTCACTCCTAATGATCTTTCAAAGGTGCTCTTTCCACTCATATTGGCTCCTGTTATTAAAGTAACAGCACCGGTTCCGTCCATTAAAAAGTCGTTGTTCACTCTATCTTCATGATGTAAAAGCGGGTGCCCTATTGCCTTACCATCTAATGTACACTGATCGGAAGTAATTTCTGCATTTATATAATGGGGATGTGCAAAAGCGTGGGCTGATAAACTAAGAACTGCCTCCCACTCACCTATTGCTACAAACCATTTTCTTAAAAAATCACCATAATTTT
>JBEPWY010000254.1:0-2017 GCA_041642185.1 Marivirga sp. | reverse complement strand
CATAATTTTGTTTCCAGTTGATGCTATTTATCGTAATCCAATAATCGGAAAGGATAAATGGATTAATAATCCAGTACATCATGCCGTTACGGCTATGCAACCAATTGAGAATATTAGATAAAGTTTTGATTCTTTCTGAAGCAGGAGGGTTTTTTAATACTTCTCTGATCTTTTTTAAATAATTATTTTCAACAGGCTTTTCTTCTGCCATCTTAAAAAGGTTCTTATGTTGCTCCAATATTTCTGACACCTTTTGGGTGGCGCCATATATGGTCATTATTTTCTTTTGAACAGGTAATAATAAAAGCACATTAATAAATAAGCCAAGTCCTACAAAACTCCAGGTAAGTATTCCAAAGAGGGCGAGTAAGAAAAATGTTGTCAATTGCAGAAGCCCAATAATAGGGATGATTTTCAAAGAAGGGCTGCTTTTTGCAGTATTTTCATTTTCAAACCAATCAAAAATAGTATCCGGGCTGCCTTTTTCTTTTAATTCCTTTAACCTGCTTTCAGCAAACCATTCCATTCTCCAATCATGCTCACCTTTTAACGCTTCTGCCGCTTCTTGTCGGGCTTTCACAGTTTCTTTATTTGCAGGTGAAAGAAACCACGAGGCTAATGTATTTCTTCCAAAGTTTAATGCACTTCTATTAATGAGCGCAAAGAGGGAATGCCTTCCAAACACATCCATGTCCGGGCTATAAGGATGTGCAAAATCAATGAATTCTTCTCCTCCGTCTATTTTACTTAATGATAAATTAAGCCTGCTAATCTCTTCCTCAAGAAATTGAATTTTGTTAATGGTTACATTAAGCTGACGCTTATATTTGCTGTGCCTGTTTACGAGCCATCCAAAAATAAATGGAAAAGGTAACAACACAATAGCGGTTGCACTGCCTTCGCGTTCATTGATAAAATAGATGCTGATTACAAGAGTAGCAATAAAATAGATAATCCGAAAAAATCCAAAGCGGTTGGTAAGCTGCTTATATTTTTCCTGTGACTGTTTTACTAATGCAATTTGATCAGAAAAAAATTGTTTTTTCCCTGCTATCCCGTTGGGCGGATTTTCCATAAATTTTGGTGTTTTACTAATTTTTTTGAGTGCTTTTATGCTTGTGCCTTTACTTAAATTTCAAATATACTTAAATGCGCATATCCATTTCTAAACTTTCATAAACTTTATTCATTGCCTCATTGGAGTCTGACAATACAATTAGAGTATCGTTCGCCTTTATTTCAGTGGATCCATTAGGGGTTATAAAGTTATTATTACGGTTAATCATTGCAATAATAGCCGTTTTAGGAAACTGTAGTTCTATTATCTTCTTATCAACCGGAAAGGAATTTTCCTTAATTTCAATTTCTGCCATAGCAGTTTTTACTCTATCAGATAAAAATATGTCAACAGGAGATTTTGGTTTGGCTTTTTCCGGAAGGGCCACATGTAACCATTTTGCAATAATAGAAAGTGTTGTTCCTTGTATTAAAATAGAAGTAACGGAAATAAAAAACACAATATTGAAGATCATATTCGCCTTTTCAATTCCTGCTAATAAAGGATAAGTGGCAAACACTATAGGTACCGCACCCCTTAAGCCTACCCATGAAATATAGAAGCGTCTTCTAATCTTCATCCGGAAAAAAATTAAGCCTAATAAAACACTAATAGGTCGTGCTATGAAAATTAAAAATAAAGATATTAATATTCCTATACCCATCACTGGTACTATTTCTGATGGAAAAACCAGTAAGCCTAAAGTAAGGAACAATACTATCTGCATTAGCCAGGCTAAACCATCAAACATTTTCATAATGGTTTTTTTATGAATGAGTTCCTGGTTACCTAAATATACCGCACATAAATAAATAGCTAAGAAGCCATTTCCTCCCAAAAAATCTGCCAAGGAAAAGGTTATAAACATTAATGCAATAACCAAGACAGGATAAAGCCCCTCAAAATCAAGACTTATTCTGTTGATGATTATTTTACTTAGGCGGCCAAGTAGCAACCCAA
>JBEPWY010000253.1:0-5669 GCA_041642185.1 Marivirga sp. | reverse complement strand
AATATTGATTTCTTTACTTTAATAGAAAATGTTTTCTCTGATTTGTCATTACCATTAGGGGGATTCTTTATAGCTGTTTTTGCAGCCTGGAAATGGAGAGATAAGGGTTTTCAAAAAGAACTATATTTTGGAAATCCCCAATTAGAAGGTTCAATAACAGAAAAAGTGATATTATTTATGGTAAGATATGTTTCTCCTTTAGTGGTAGGAACAATATTTGTTATTAGTGTACTTAAGATATTTTTCAATATTAACCTGTTTTAAAAGAAAGCGATTAATAAGCACATATATAAGGTGGCGGGATGGATTTCCTGCCACCTTTTTTATTAATTAATTTTGATTTTAATAGTACCATAACTGGCGTTAATAGTAACACCCCCTTTGCTCTGTTTGCCAGAACCGATTGTTCCTTCGAATTCTTTATTGAAATCTTTTTCAACCTTGGTAGTAAAGTTGGAGTTGCTGTTTGCATATTTAAAATCTCCAAAACTCGTTTTAATATGCATGGGGATTTTTACTCCGGATTCAAAATTCAGATCGATGCCAGAAAACTCAGTATCCAAATTGATGCTTGAAAAATCTTTTGATACATTATTCACCTCAAGGCTGCCACTAAAATAGGAGCCTTTCAATTCTAGTGTCTTATTCAGCTGCTCTATTTTTACTTCGGAGAATTTAATTTCCCCAGTTAATACGTTTATTTCTCCTATAGTTAATTCTGCATATTTACCATCAACTGCAATATTTCCTGCATGAGCGATTTTCATTTTAGAATAAGAATTCTCCAGAGTTAAACTATTTACTTTTGCTAGATTAAATCTATCTGCGTATTCTGCTTTTATATCTCCTTCTTCAACAGATTGGATGTTTCCATTACCAAAAGCTAGTTTAAGTTTAAGTTCTTTCACGTTTCCAATTGAAATGTTTCCATACTCAAGGTGAAGGTCTATAGGACCGTTATAATTTTGTATGGTGAAATTTCCAAAGCTATTTTTGATAATTAATGGGTGCAGGTCAGGTACTTTTACATCGTAATTTATTTCAAACTTTTTACCAGATCCATTTGGACCAATTTGCCCTTTCTTTAATTGTGTTATTATAGTCACAATATCAGATTGAGCACTTTCTTCTATTTTTACTTTCTCAAGAATTTTTCGTGACTCCTTTTCTGATAATTCTGTCATATTTAGCCTTATTTTTATAGCAAATTCCTGCCTATCCCATTGAGAAATGTTAATATTCCCAAACTCGTTATCAAGCGATAGAACGGTGCCTTTATTTACTTTATATGTTTTATCTAGTAAAACTTTACTTTCCTGCGCTTTACTCATTAAACTAATCAACAGGAAGCATGCTAATGCGATATATTTATATAGTTGTTTCATTGTTATTTGCTTTTTGTGACTGTACCTCTTCTAATATTTTCAGCTGTTCATTTAAAATTTCTATTTGTGTTCTCAAGTTCCAGATCATGGCATCAACTATTTTCTGGTGAGGCACTTTTTGATTTAATTTTTGTTTTAATGATTCGTAATTATTTTGAAGCTCTTTCAGATCCTGTTCTATAGGATATTCAATGTTTTCTGCTTTTTCCTTTACCAATTCTGATTTATAAGCAATTGTCCGGCTATAATAATTTTCAATTTCTTCATAGCTTCTACCATTTACTGTCAGGCTTTCTAAATAATCCACTTTTTGATTAAGAGCATACCTATCTGCAATTAATAAGCCCACGGCTAGTATCAACACAATTGATGCCGCTGCATACCAGTTAAAGCTTCTTATCTTTTTTGGTTTCATTTTCTTTTCAATGGCAATCCATGAGTTCTTATCATTAAATTCCTCATCAAAGGCATTTCTATTTTTGCCAATAAAATTTTCAAGTTCATCTCTTTCCTTATTCATAATCTTTAAGAATTTCTTTTAATTTAATTTTAGCTCTATGGAATTGAGATTTTGAAGTGCTTTCAGTAATGCCTAAAATTTTGGCAATTTCTTTATGTTCAAAGCCTTCAAACAAATACATACTGCAAACTATCCTGAATCCGTCTGGAAGCCTCATAACAGCTTTCTTTATCTTCTGCACTGTAAAATCAATTTCCTGCCAATCAATTTCTTCAGGCTCCACAATATCAAGGTGATCAATATCATTTATAATTATTTCCTTTTTCTTTCTAATGCAGTCTAATGCCTGATTAATGACAATCCTTTTTAACCATGCTCCAAAATTCGCCTGGTAATCAAACTGATTGATTTTATTATAAGCTTTTATAAAGGAATCTTGTAATATATCCTGAGCCTCATCTTCTGCTTTTATTATCCGAAATGCAACATTGTACATAGCTTTGGAATATAAATGATAAAGCTTTGCGAATGCCTGATGACTTCCTGCCTTGCAGCTTTCTATTAGTTCGTAGTGAATATTTATTGTAGTTGTTTCCAAATCCTTCAATTATCTGCCTCAAAGACTGTGGGATTTCAGAGAAGTTGCTTTAATATTCAATTTTTTTTTAAATAATTTCTTTGCAATATAATTAAGCCATCCATCTCTGTATTTGGAATAAAATTTACTACAGTAAAAGGGTTTTTACTAATTTTAGTAAAAGCTAAATTAAATATTGATGAATAATTATTCCCTAGGATTTAGCATGTCTTAAAATAAGCGGCAGGAGGGAGGTTTTTAATTATGAATAATTGGGAGTAAAAAACCTTTTATACTTAATATAGGTTTAGCTATAAAAGACTGCTTATAAGCATAATTAATTAATTAATATTTTGAATAAAACTTATATAGAGTTTTAATTTAAAATTAATGCACTTATATTTGAATTATTAGGTTATAAAATTTATAGTAATTATGAAAAAGTTAGTATTAATATTAGTTGCAGGTTTATTTCTGGGAGCATGCGCACAAAAAACCTGTCCAACTTACGCCTCTATTGATATAGAAAATGAAAATCAGTTAAATTCAGAAATTATATGTTAAAATATGCTGAATTAATTATTCAGCATATTTTTTAACATCATTCACTGTAATTTTATCATCGCTAAGAATTACAAGTCTTTCGACCACGTTCCTTAATTCTCTGATATTTCCACTCCACGGATATGATTGTAATTGCTCTAAAGCAGCTTTGTCAATCATTTTCATCTTTGCACCTTGCTCATCTGCAATGTCTGAAAGAAATTTACCGACTAACTCAGGAATGTCTTCCTTTCTTTCTTTTAAGGGAGGCACTTGAATTTTAATCACGCTTATCCTGTGATATAAATCTTCTCGGAATTCATTTTTATCGATAGCTTCTTTAAGATTTTTATTGGTCGCCGCTATTATACGTACATCAACTTTAATATCCTTTTCTCCACCCACACGAGTTATTTTGCTTTCCTGTAAGGCTCGTAATACTTTTGATTGTGCTGCAAGAGGCATATCACCAATCTCATCTAAAAACAATGTACCACCACTTGCTTGTTCAAATTTCCCTATCCTTTGTTTTATAGCAGAGGTAAACGATCCTTTTTCATGCCCAAATAATTCGCTTTCAATTAATTCAGATGGAATTGCAGCACAATTCACCTCAATTAAAGGGGCTTTATTTCTGTCACTTTGCTCATGAATTTGTCTGGCTACTAACTCTTTTCCTGTACCATTTTCACCCATTATTAATACACGTGCATCAGTTGGAGCCACTTTACTGATTGTGTCCCTAACATCTGCCAATGCATCGGATGAGCCGATCATTTCATATTTTTTAGATACTTTTTTACGCAATGTTTTGGTTTCGGCCACAAGATTGGATCTGTCTAGTGCATTTCTAACCGAAACTAATAACCTGTTAAGATCGGGTGGTTTGGAAATAAAATCAAAGGCTCCTTTTTTAGTTGCTTCAACTGCAGTATCAATTGTACCATGTGCGGAAATCATTATGAAAGGGATTTCATATGCTTTTTCATAAACCGCATTGAGTAATTCAAGGCCATCCATTTTAGGCATTTTAACATCGCAGAGAACTAAATCAAAATGCTGACTTTCTATTTTTTTCAGCCCTTCTTCACCGTTGGCAGCTTCTTCAATTTCGTATTTTTCATATTCAAGTATCTCTTTGAGGGTTTGTCTGATACTTACTTCATCATCGATTAATAAAATTCTAGCCATAAAATTAGTTTTTTAAAAAAAATTGCAAGCCTATAAGCCGGGTTCTGTATCTTTTATGGTTACCCAATAAAGGCTCCTGTCATTTATCTAACGCAGCCTACCCCTTTTTACCTGCCTTTACAGCATTTCGGACGAGCAGCCCTTATCCTGGCTAAGCCAAGAGCAAAAATGTATGTGGCCTTACAACCCGAAAGGTTTACCATGCATTCCGATATTACTACCGAAAACGGTGAGCTCTTACCTCGCCTTTTCACCTTTTCCTCCGAAATGAATCGAAGGTAGTTTAATTTTCTGTGGCACTTTCTGTTCCCAATCATTTTCATGATCAGGCCCCTGCGTTTCCACAGGTACGGTGCTCTGTGTTGCCCGGACTTTCCTCCCAAACCGAAATTTGAGCGACAGGACAGCTTGCAATTTCATTTTTTAATCAACAAAAATACGACCAATTTAATTTTTAGTCAATTCTGTCAGTATTTATATATCATTTAATTAAGATCGAGCATTAACTCATAAAAGCTTGGTAAAATTTCATTCTGATAAATAATCTGTTTAGGAGTAATAATTACATGTTTTTTGATAAGATTATTGAAACAGTTTAAATTTAATAAATTGGTATTACTTGTTTTAGCTCAATATATTATATCCAGCGGACTGAATAAATAATAGATAGTTCTTGTTAATACATTGTGTTTTTAATGCATATCCATGCCTGTTAATTTATGTTCCCATGCATCGGCAACAGTAGCAACTTCCTCAATAATACTTTTAAGTACACTTTCAGTAGCATTATCCGCATAAGTTGCTGCTTCTACGCGAATGAAATCATCAACTAAAATAAAACGGGCTGCACAAAAAGTTGCATTAGCACGAATTAAATTTTCTAAATTAATATTTTCAGAGTATTGACACACTTTAGAGGTGAATTCAATGCTTGGCTTGTTAGTAATTTCACTGTTTCTTTTAACTCCTAATACGGCTTGATACCTATTGCCCCCAAGTGGAAAAATTACTACTGACTTATTAGTATCGTACTCCTGAAACTGGCCACCTATTTCATTGGCGTAATTTTCCATAAATTCATTAAAGTTCATAGAGCTAGTTTTTTTTATATATTTAAGTAATACTCAATCTTTGAAAAAATTTGGTTGTTTATACAACTTCTAAAAAGTACTTGAAATAAACAAAACAATATTAACAATAATATTGGACAAAAGTAAGATTAATTTCTATTTTATTTGCACTAAAGTGGCTCCGTATCCAAATTTCTCTTTTTGTGCATCTTTAAAAAATTTAATGGAATCACTATCAGCTAAAAATTTATGTATTTTATTTTTCAGTACACCATTTCCTACACCATGAACAAAAATTACTTCGTCAAGTCCCGCGATTATAGCCTGATCAAGTTTGTTTTCAAAAGTAGCCAACTGAATTCTCAAAATTTCATCCTTAGGTAACTTCTCATAATTTGGATCTATTGCTTCAATATGTAAATCTACCTCTGATTCATTAAATT
>JBEPWY010000252.1:0-5678 GCA_041642185.1 Marivirga sp. | reverse complement strand
AAGCCGAGTTAGGTTTGAAATCTGACAAAGTACAAAAAGCCACTTTGCTGGAACAAATTAACAAAACCACCATCAGATCCCCATTTGGTGGAATTGTAACGGCAAAATTCAGCGAAGAAGGGGCATTTGCAGCACCTGGTGTTCCCTTAATTCAAATAATAGACATAAAAGAACTAAAATTTACAACAAATATATCTGAGAATGAACTAAGCAAATTTGAAATTAATCAGAGCTACAGCTTGATAGCTGATGCATACCCTGAAATTTCACTTAAGGGTAAAGTAACCTTGATTGGAAGCAAAGCAAATATGGGGAATAGCTTTCCTGTTCAGTTTACAGTAAGCAATACCACTGACCTTAAAATAAAATCGGGTATGTTTGGGAAGGTATTTCTCGTAAACGAAAAGTCTCAAAAAGGCATTGTCATTCCATCTTCAGCAATACAAGGAACTGCCAACCAACACGAAGTTTATTTAATACAAAATGGGGAAGCTGTGCTGAAAAATATTGATGTGTCTCAAAGGATAGGGAATAAGGCCATTATCTCAAATGGAATAAAGGAGGGGGATGTACTCATCACAAATGGCTTTATCAATCTATTTGATGGAGCAAATGTAATTGTTAAATAAAATCAGCGAGCTATGAATATTACAGAAATATCAATCAACCGCCCTTCGCTGATCATTGTGCTTTTCAGTGTATTTACATTGTTAGGAATCATTGGCTACAATAATTTGAGCTATGAATTGATGCCTGACTTTAACCAACCAGTGGTGGTTATTAAAACGGTTTATCCCGGAGCAGAACCTAATGAAGTAGAAACTTCTGTTTCAAGAAAAATTGAAGATGCTTTATCTAACTTAGAAAGTGTCGATTATTTGGTTACAAAATCATTGCCCAATGCTTCCATCATCATTGCTAACCTAAAATATGGTACTGATCTTGACAAATCTATGCAGGATGCACAACGCTACATTGATAACATAAAAAAGGATTTACCTGACGATATTTTAAGCCCGGTAATGAGTAAAGTGTCGCCAAACGACTTACCCATCATTTCTATTAGTGCCACAAGTGATTTGCCTGCAACGGAATTTTATCAAAAAATGAAGGACGAATTTCTGCCACAAATACAACAGATAAAAGGTGTGGCAGAGCTGACTATTTTGGGAGGTGAAGAAAGGGAGATTCAGGTAAAAGTAAATCAGGACAAATTGAAACTTTATGGAATCTCACTCATTCAAGTAGTTGAAGCCATCAATCGTTCCGGCTTAGACTTGCCCGCAGGAAATGTGCAGACTGATAAGGAAAGCAACTCGGTACGATTAACGGGCAAGTTTACCGAGTTAGAAGACATCAAAAATGTGCAAATAGCCATGCCAATGCCCGGCAGTCCAGTCTATGTGAAAGATGTAGCAAATGTGATAGATGGTGTCAAAGAAACGACATCCATTAGTAGGTACAATGGCAAAAATGGTATTGGCTTACTCTTAAAAAAGCAAGGAGATGCCAATGCTGTAGATGTTTCCGAATTAGTAAGAGAGCAGTTACAATTTATTGAGCAACAAAATGCAGGCAGCAATGTCCAATTCATTATCGCAGATGATAGTACCGACAATACTATTGCCGCCGTTGATTCAGTGATTGTGGATTTGATTCTTGCGGTCATATTGGTTTCATTGGTAATGCTTTTGTTTTTAAGAAGTTTTAGAAACTCTTTAATTGTTATAGTTGCCATTCCTACATCTCTTATCACAGCATTTGCTGTAATGTGGATTTTGGGTTATACGCTCAATCTAATGACCTTGCTTGCCATGTCTTTAATCATCGGTATTTTGGTAGATGATGCGACTGTAGTTTTAGAAAACATCCAACGCCACCTGGATAAGGGTAAAGACAAAAGAGTAGCCGCAATGGACGGTAGAATGGAGATAGGTTTTTCTGCACTTTCCATCACCTTGGTAGATGTTGTGGTATTCTTACCCATACTTTTTCTACAAGTATTTGTAGCGGACATGCTCAAACAATTTTCGGTGGTGGTCATCACTTCCACCCTAACGAGTTTGTTGGTAGGCTTCACCCTAACACCTTGGTTAGCATCACGTATAGGTAAGAGAGAAGATTTGCAGCCTACCAATTTCTTCAATCGCTTTTTACTTTGGTTTGAGCATCAATTAGATGCTTTCACCAATTGGTATGGAAGACGATTAGAGTGGGTTCTGAGCCATAAGATCATTTTTACCGGTATCGTAATTGTGCTTTTCGCAATGACTTTAGGAATAATGAAGCTGGGGATTATCGGCAAAGAATTAATATCAACCGGAGATCAAGGCAAATTCAAAATAGCTTTGGAGTTTGATAATTTCACTTCCATAGAACAGAACAATAAAATCGCCACAAAAATTGAAAACCACATCCTAGCACAACCAGCAGTATCTACAGTGTTCAGTAATATTGGTGGGCCAAGCACAGGGATAGGAAGTTTAGGAGTAGGGTCTCCAAATAAAACGGAATTTACTATACAATTAAAAATTGAGAAAGAAGAATTAAAAAATGCCGGATTGGAGAAAGAGCCTACTGAATCATTTATGAAAGATCTTCGGGAAGATTTACAATCACAATTCCCTGGAATAAATTACTCTATGGCGACTTTGGGCTTGATTCCACGTTCTGCGCCTATTGAAATTACCATAAGCGGAAGTGATGCAAATACAGTCATGCAAAGTGGAAACAATTTGAAAGCAGTGATTGAAAAAATTCCCGGTGCGGACAATGTGCGTTTATCGGTAGAAGAAGGGAGTCCTGAATACAAAATCATTCCTGATAAGAACAAAATGCAACGACTTGGGCTCAACACAGCCTATGTAGGTCTCAATTTAAGAACGGCCTTTACGGGTAATGAAGATGCAACTTTAACTGAAGATGGAACAGAATATCCTGTCAGAATTTGGCTCAGTGAATTTGACCGTCAAAACTTTGATGATGTGCAACAACTTTCCATTATTAACCCAATGGGCATAGCAGTTGAAGTTTCACAATTTGCAGATGTTGAGCAAGATAATTCACCCTCTTTATTAGAAAGAAAAGACCGCCAACCGGCAGTAACATTAACGGCAGATGCCTTAGGAAGGCCATCGGGAACCGTGGCTGATGATGTTGTGGCTTATATCAAAGAAAATCCTTTACCTAAAGGTATACAAATGACTTGGGGGAGTGATATTAAAAGGCAAAACGATAGTTTCGGTGCTTTGGGCTCAGTTTTATTGATTTCTTTTTTGTTGATTTACCTGATTATGGTGGCACTCTATGATAATTATATCTATCCGTTTGTCGTCTTATTTTCCATACCCGTAGCTGCCATTGGCGCATTTCTTGCTCTAAACTTGTCCTTGAGTAATTTAAGTTTATTCGCCCTTTTGGGTTTAATTATGTTGATGGGTTTGGTCACTAAAAACGCCATCCTAATTGTAGATTTTACCAACCAGTTAAAAGCCGAAGGAAAACATTTTAAAGAAGCATTATTGATAGCTGGAAAAGAGCGATTGCGGCCTATCTTGATGACCACTTTGTCGATGGTATTTGGTATGCTTCCTATTGCATTGGCCTCCGGCACAGCAGCAGAATGGAAAAATGGTTTGGCTTGGGTTATTATTGGCGGACTACTCTCCTCATTAATCTTGACTGTGTTTTTAGTGCCAATGGTTTATTTTATGGTAGATAAAGTGAAAGAAAAAAGACAAACAACAATTAAAGAATGTAAATTAGAATAATGCTTCAAATGAATATAGATATAAAGTCGAAGAGAAAGCCAATTTTGGTTTTGTTTATTCCACTAAGCATACCTTAAAGTATTTTGTTGTTTTTTATGATTCGGCAGGAAATAAGAGAACATTTATTTTCGGAGAGGTGCGAAGTGCAAAGATAATAAGTATAGATGGTGTTATGCAATCAGCTTCCCAGGAGGTGGCCCCTCTAGGTATGAAGTTGTGATGATAGATCTAATGACAGATATAAAATTAAAAGAAATTTTTTCTATCAATGATGGATTAGATAATTCCTTGAGGGAATTTATCAATAAAGTAAATGTTAATGATACTGTTAAAATAAAAATACTAAATAAAGGTCAGGCTAAATTCTTAGCTATAAGGATTTAGAAGTTCAATTTTATAATTCTTACTTCAATTTATTTTGGTATTATTTATTTTTATTGTTTTTACTATTTCTAGTAATTCTCCCTTATTACTTTCTGATTAAGTTTAAAAATTGAACTAGCTCATATTGTCATTATCTTTTTTAATTTTTCTGTTTGCGTAAATTTGTGGCTCGTTGTCGTATTAGAGAAGCATCTACCATAATACAAATATTTAGTCCCCATAGGGTTGTTCGGACATCTCCAGAGTAGCAACAGGTTTCACCTATAGCTACTGCTATTAAAGCCCTTCAGGATTTTTTGTCTTTCATTATTCATTAAAGGCATTCCCAACACTAAAGGTGTTGAGCCATAGCAATGGGACTTTCAGCGCTAGTGGGATATGTTTTTTGAGTGAACGTATAATTTTAAGTATTAGCTCTATAGGTAAGCTTCAAATAAAAGTACTTCTTAATTATTGGTTGACGGTCATAAAATAACTCCCTACACTTTACTTTAGCATAACAGTAATTTAAGCCATCTTCTGCTCTCTAATACAAGAATTCTTTAGTAGTTTAGGAACCAATTGTAAAAGGTGGTTAGTTATTATTCTACCGCCTTCTCAGCTGCTTCACCAAGCTCAACAATGTTACCTTCTTTAAAAAGAACCATCTTAACAATTTTTTTCCACTGAGGTTTTTTTCTTAAAAGAAACTCAAGATCCATAGCAAAATGCTTAAATTCTTCTTTCTGCGCATTCTGCATTATTTCTCTTGCTTCTACATCTTTTTCAACAGACGTTCTCTGCTCGTACCAATCTATGGCCTCTGCCTCTTCTATGAGAGACTTCATCATCCTGGCAAAAGTTCTTGTTTCCTGCGATAACTCCTGAGCAGGTTCATGATATTGTTCAAACCCCATATCTATAATTTTAAGATTAAAAAAATATTTCTCTAAAATAAACGGCATCAGCTAGTGAAAGTTTAAACTACTTAGGGTGCACCTAAAAATGTGCCTGTCAATACTTAGAATTTCATTTGTAGATAAGTCTGATTTTTTTGTTGTATCACCAGTTAGTTTGAAACTGGATTTTGAGAAGTCAGGTTGATTAGAAAGTGATATTTACTGGAAATTTGAAATGCCAAAACCTTCTTTAGAGTAAAAGAATATTTTGGCAATTTTCCCATTGTTGTTTTCATCATGTAGAACAGTGACGGCATAGCGACCCTTTGGAATATTTTCAAAAATAATAAATGATTTCTCACCCTGAATTTTCCACTCTTCTTTCTTATAATATTTTTTAGTTTCTCATCGGGTATGGTACCGTCCTTATCGTAGAGTGCAAATGGCGCTACCTCTTTAAATGATAAATTGGACACAGTCCTTAAAAAAGAGCAAAATCAACTTGACCCTAATCTAAAAGAAAAGTTTAGTTCCAGAGCCATAAAAGCAGAAGAAGACATTGGGGAAGATCGAACAATGACAAGGGAAGAGATTGAGGAGAAACTGAATGCCACTTAGGTTTGTGAACGGGATTTAAACTGAACAG
>JBEPWY010000251.1:0-5689 GCA_041642185.1 Marivirga sp. | reverse complement strand
TGTTTTAATTGTGATTTGGAATTTACTGCATATTGGTTAATTACATATGCTTGCGGATTATCTTTGAAATGGGCATCTTTCGAATCACTATATACAGTGGCTATATAATTTATTCCTTGAGGTAAAAAATCAAATGAAATTGAAGAGGTTCTTTTTTCTTCATCATTAGTTCTTCCGACAAACCATCTGTCGCCGTTTTTCTCTTTCCTTGCGTAGGTGATAAAATCACCCGGTTCGGCTTCCAGCACCAATGTTTTTTCCCAATCGATGGCTACGTCTTTAATAAATTGAAAGGCATCCATAAACTGTTCATAATGCTCGGGCAAATCTGCCGCCATTTGAAGCGGGCTGTACATGGTTACGTAAAGCGCCAGTTGTCTGGCAATGGTGGTTCTTACATAAGAATGATTATCAGGATTTAATTTGCTTATATCCGTAACAAATATTCCGGGGGTGTAATCCATTGGTCCACCGATTAGTCGGGTAAAAGGAAGAACAGTGGTATGGTCAGGTTTATTACCGCCAAAAGCTTCATACTCTGTCCCCCTGGATGATTCATTAGCAATTAGGTTGGGATAAGTTCTCCTCAAACCTGTTGGCCTTACTGCTTCATGTGCATTTACCATTATTTTATAATCTGCAGCTTTTTTCAACGCATAGTTATAATGGTTGATGGCCCACTGACCGTAGTGATGTTCTCCTCGTGGGATAATATCACCTACATATCCGCTCTTTACAGAATTATAATTATTATCCACCATAAACTGGTAAGCCTCGTCCATATGTCGTTCGTAATTTCTGATGGCGCCTGAAGTTTCGTGGTGCATCATCAGTTTCACATTTTTTGTTTTTGCATATTCTCTTAGCTCCACAACATTAAAGTCGGGATAAGGTGTTACAAAATCAAAAACATAATCTTTTGATTTACCGAACCAGTCTTCCCAGCCTTCATTCCATCCTTCCACTAATACCTGATCAAAACCATGTTCAGAAGCGAAATCTATATATCGTTTTACCTTAGTTGTATTGGCAGCATGTCTTTTAGAAGGCTTAACAGATGCATAATCCGTTTCGCCTAATTTCACGCTGCCCAGGCTTTCATTATAAGCCCAAGAGCTTTTACCGGTAATCATTTCCCACCATACTCCAATATATTTTACAGGTTTGATCCATGATACATCATCATAAGCTACAGGCTCATTCAAATTAAGGGTTAGGTTAGATAAAAGTATATCTCCTGCTTTATCACTGGCAATAATTGTTCTCCATGGAGTTTGCGCTGGGCTTTGCATATAGGCCATATTTCCTATTGCATCAGGCGTCAGGATAGATTCGAAAATCATTTTTTCTTCATCTAACTCCAAATGCATGCATGAATAGTCCAATAAAGCAGCTTCATGTAGGTTAATGTATAGTCCGTCTTCTGATTTCATCATTAAAGCTGTTTGTACGGCAGTTTCGGAAATAGGCTTTTGCGAAGCGTTAGGGGTAACGGCTTTTTTCATCAGGCTGCTTATTTCCGATAATTTTGATTCTGTATAATCGTATTCCTGAGTGTCATAATCGCCTGCTATCCACCAGCTTTTGTGGTCTCCGTTCATTGCGAACTGTGTCTTTTCATCTGTCACAACAAAATGATTGAGATTTTCCTGCTTAGGAAACTCATAGCGAAAACCCAATCCGTCATTAAATAATCTGAAGCGGATAATCATAGTTCTTTCAGTGGCATTTTGTTCTAAGGTGACTTCCAGTTCGTTATAATGATTTTTTATTTCAGCAGTTTCTCCCCAAACAGGTCTCCACATTTCATCAAAGGAGGAAGTGTTGGATCCTTTTAAGGAAAAGCCATCGGTTAAAGCAGGCAAGTCCTTTAATTCCAGCCCCAGTGTACTTTCTTTAATGACAGCCTTCGATTTGTAATTCAATTGATAGACTGGTATCCCTTTATTTAATTGAAAGACAAATTTGAAATTTCCGTCAGGGGAACTTAATTCCTGCGCATTAGCTGTAAACATGATGCTGATTGCTATCATTATTGTAAAAATTATGCTCTTCATAGTATAGATTTTTGTTATGGCATTGCAAAATATGAAATAGCTTCTAAGCATAAAAACAAACTGCAATTTATTAAGTGTAATTATTACACTTAGCCTGGTTATACAATGATATAACTATTTTAATAGCGGAATAAGTAAAATAAGGTTGATAGCTTTTAAGATTATATTCCTTTTAATTACAAATAAGTACTCTGCGATTTATTTTAATCTAAATTTTTAAGGGGAAAAGAATTCTCCCACTTAAATAATGGGCAAAAGAAAGGATCAGCCAACCGACTGATCCTTTTTTCATTTAACAGCAAAAATAAATTATTTTCCTTTTTCCAAAGTATCACCTTCTACAGGCTCACCTTTAGTATTTAATCTTACAATTTCGTATCCTAATTTCCTTAAACCTTCAATATTGCTTGCTTCGTCACCTACCACTAATATCACCATTGCATTGGTCTTTAATCTATCTTTGGCAATTTGGTCGATTTCCTTTTCAGATATTTTATTCAATATCTTCATTTGATCCTGCACGTAATTTTCATCTAAGTCATAATGCGTGATTCTTCTTAGGAAGCCTGCTTTTTGTCTCGGCGTTTCATAACTAAGTGCATCTTTCTGGCCAATCGATTTTTTCATGAACTCTAATTCAGCAGCTGTAATACCATTTTCTTTATAGTTTTGTATAACACTCATGAATTCATAAACAGAGCTGTCGGTTGCATCGGCTTTAACACCAGCCGTTGCTGTAAAAGGACCCGGGTTTTCACCTACATCAAAGTATGATCTGGCACCATAAGTCCATCCTTTTTCTTCTCTTAATTTAAGGTTAATTCTGCTGTTAAAAGCACCGCCCAAATTATAATTCATTAAATATGCTTTATAATAATCGCCTGTGGCTGAGTAGGTCATATCTGTTAAATAACCTATTCTGATTTGTGACTGGGCAGCATCTTTCTTATCCACAAGGTATATTTTAGTAGATGATATATCATTATCGAAAGTCAGTGCAGGGATGGTTACATTCTCGCCTTCCCAGTTTTTAAGGAAATCCAGCTTAGGTAATATTTCTTCTTCGGAAATATCCCCTACCACCACCAATTCACCTACTGATGGAGAGTAATAGTTTTTGTAGAAACTCTTCACATCTTCCAGAGTAATGTTCTCAACAGTTTCTGTTACACCTGAAGTTGGAACTGAAAATATATGGTTGTCACCATATATCAGTTTGTCATATACAAGGCTGGCAATGGCAGCCGGATCTGTTTCACTTGATTTGATCCCCTCGATAGTTTGCTTTTTATTTCTTTCGAAATCAGCTTCTTCAAATCTTGGGTTCATTAATACATCTTCTGCCAGCTCTAAAGTTTTATCAATATTTTTAAGTAAAGTATTGATAGAAACAGTAGTTGAATTTTGACCTGCATAAACAGATACTGAACTACCTATTTTTCTTAGTTCTTCCTGAAATTCTTCCGAAGTAAGGCTTGTTGTACCTTCATTCATCATACTAGCAGTTAACTGTGCTAATCCCGCTTTTGTTGGATCATTGGCATCTAGCTGATGGCCACCATTTAAAGTAATCTGAATAGCTACTGTAGGAATTTCATTACTCTCGGTTCCTATAACCTTCATTCCGTTGGCCCAGCCGTCTTTCCATATTTCAGGGACTTTCACTAACGGACTTTGTCCTGGAACAGGCTTTTCGCTACGATCAAATTTTCCATCGTCCGGTCTGTTATAGCTCAATCCTGAATAATCTATAGTTGCATAGCTACTTTCGCCTTCTGTTAAGGGCTCATAATTATCAGGTGCTGCACGCTCAGTTTCTTCATTTGGTATTACACTTTGAATTACTGCAGGTTTATCTTTAATATATTTATTAAACACACGGATTACATCTTCTTTGGTAACAGCTAAATAGCGTTGCAAATCTCTATCGATATAATTAGGATTGCTTCGGAATGTCTCATAAGCAGCTAGTTGACTTACTTTCCCACTTACACTAGCTAAACCTTCGATTGTATTGGATTCATAACTAGCTTTAAACTTTTCAATATCGGCATCAGTTACACCATTTTCTTCAAAATCTACCAGTATATCTCTTACTTCCTGTTCAAAATCAGATAATTTCTGTCCTGGAAATGGTAATGTAAACATAGTAAATTCACCAGCTAATTCACTTGTAGGATGAAAAGTACTTGCCTGAATGGCTTTTTGAGTTAATACAAATTTTTTGTAAAAATAAGAGCTTTTTCCGGCACCTAATATTTCTGATAAGCAATCCAATGCAGCTTCATCTTCATGATATTGCGGTACTGTAGGGAACGTAAATAACAATAAAGGAAATCTAATGTTACTGTCCACATAAGATACATATCTGTCCTTATCTAAACTAACAGGCTTTAATGCCATTTTTTCAACAGCAGGCCCTGCAGGTATGCTACCGAAATATTTCTCTACTTTTTCAACTACCTCTTTAGGGTTTACGTCACCACCAATAGTTATTGTAGCGTTGTTAGGCCCATACCACTTTAAAAAGAATTTCTTTAGATCCGATACATCAACTCTATCTAAATCTTCCAATTTACCAATAGTTAACCATGAATAAGGATGGCCATAAGGGTATAAAGAGGCAGCATTTACTTCACTAAATAACCCATAAGGTCTATTATTGTAATTCTGGCCTTTCTCATTTTTAACAGTAGAACGCTGTACTTCAAATTTCTCCTGTGTAACAGCAGGCAATAAGAAACCCATTCTGTCGGCTTCCAACCAAAGCATCATGTCTAGCTGATTGCTGGGAACTGTTTCAAAATAATTGGTTCTGTCCCTGTTGGTGGTTCCGTTTAATGTACCACCTGATTCAGTAACAAATTTAAAATGCTCTTCATCACCCACGTTTTCAGAACCCTGAAACATCATATGTTCAAAGAAATGGGCAAAACCCGATTTATTAAGTTCTTCACGGGCAGAGCCAACATGATAAGTTACATCCACGTGTACCACCGGGTCAGAGTGATCTTCATGAATAACTAAAGTAAGTCCGTTATCAAGTACATGTTTTTCGTAAGGGATTACAATTTTACCTTCTACTTGAGGGACTTTTTCCACCAGTTTTGTTTGGCTAAAAGCTGTTGAGCTAATAAATACCAACAATAAAATTAATGCTTTTTTCATTTTTTAAAGTTTTAGTTTAAATATAAAGATAGGAGTCGTAATCGATTAATATATACGATAGTTTGTATCTTAGATGAGCGGTAACTGATTATGCTAACCGGTTTTATTTTATTTTAAGTAGCTCAGTTATTTGAAATAGTATGAGAATTTATAAAAAAGAGGCTGCCTCAATTTGAGACAGCCTCTTTAAATAATAGACTATGATATAATCTTGAATAATTTTTTAAAAATTGACCTGAGCTTGAAGCCTTAAAAGACCGCCTTCCTGTAAATTGTCCTGATTTTGATAATCTTCAAATCTTCGTGATGAAAGGGTATAATGGGCTACCAGTTCAAAAGCTTTAATCGGTCTCCACTCAAAACCAATTTCTAATTCGTTTACCTCATAACTTCTGGCATCACGCTCGAATTTTTTACCTCCATCATAGGTATGGTATCTTAAAAAAGGATATAGAAGCTGAGAG
>JBEPWY010000250.1:0-5752 GCA_041642185.1 Marivirga sp. | reverse complement strand
CCATGGAAAATATAACGCAAACACATGTAAATTTTGAAAAATTTGCTCATGAAGCCAATAGATTTATTAATAAATTATCTGAAGATTTTGGACACCCTGAAGAAGAGCGCAGATCACTTATTCTTTTAAGATCAGTAATGCATGTAATTAGGGACAGAATATCGATTTCTGAATCATTCAATTTAATGTCACAATTACCACTTTTTCTAAGGGGCTTGTATACTGAACAATGGAAATACCATGTGAAACCTCCTCTTGAATATGATACGATAGAAGAAATGAAAGAAGAAGTGGAGAACTTACAATCCAAATATGGGGAAACAGAGTTTAGCTGGGACAAGCCAACGGAAGAGTTAGTTTCTGTTATTATAAATTGTTTAAAAGAATATCTTAGTGAAGGGCAGATTGATCATATCAGAAATCAAATGCCTAAAGAAGTAAAAGATTTAATAGTTTAATATCGGTAACTTAAATAAATAGCAGTCTTTTAATGACTGCTATTTATTATATCCGTTATGATTTCATTTTACCTTTCAACTCATTTAGCTTTAATAAAGCTTCCACAGGTGAAAGTGTATTGATATCCAGTTTATCCAACAATTCTTTAATTTCTGTTAGCACTGGATCCGCCTCAAACATATTGAGTTGATAATTATTTTTAGGAACTTCCTGCATTCTTTTTTGGGTCTGATGTCGAATTTTATCCTTTTCCAGATGATGCATAATTTCATTGGCACGAAGTACTACAGGATTGGGCATACCGGCAATATGTGCTACATGTATACCAAAACTATGCTCACTTCCTCCTTTTTTAAGTTTCCTCATAAAAATGATCTCCCCATTGATTTCCTTTACTGAAACATTAAAGTTTTTAATTCGCGGAAAATCATTGGCCAATTGATTCAATTCATGGTAATGGGTGGCAAATAAAGTTTTGGCTTTTGATTTAGGGTGGTTATGAAGAAACTCTACTATGCTCCAGGCAATGGAAACACCATCGTAGGTACTGGTTCCCCTGCCAATTTCATCCATCAAAATTAAACTTCTATCGGATAAGTTATTCAATATACTGGCGGTTTCCGTCATCTCTACCATAAAAGTAGATTCCCCTTTAGATAGATTGTCAGAAGCGCCCACTCTGGTAAACACCTTATCAACTAAGCCTATTTCAGCCGATTTAGCAGGCACAAAAGAGCCCATTTGTGCCATCAGCACAATTAAGGCTGTTTGCCTGAGTAAAGCAGATTTACCGGCCATATTGGGCCCTGTTATGATCATGATTTGCTGCGTTTCATTATCTAAAAACACATCATTGGGAATGTATTCCTCACCATGAGGCAACTGTTTTTCAATTACAGGGTGACGGCCTTGTTTGATATTTAATTCATGGCCTTCAGTAATGGACGGCCTTACATAATTGTTCTTTTGCGCAATTTCTGAAAATGAAAGCAAGCAATCCACCATTGAAATAATCCTCGCATTTTGTTGTACAGGACTAACATAATCATTTGCATGTTTTAATATCTGCTGAAAAATACGTTGCTCAATGGCTACCATTTTATCTTCGGCACCTAATATCTTTTCTTCATATTGTTTAAGCTCCTCAGTAATATAGCGCTCAGCATTAACCAGTGTTTGTTTTCTGATCCATTCTTGGGGTACTTTGTCCTTATGAGAATTGGTTACTTCCAGATAGTAGCCAAACACTCTATTGTATGCTATCTTTAATGAGCTGATACCAGTATTCTGCATTTCACGCTTCTGCATCTGTAGAAGGTAATCTTTCCCTGAGTAAGCTATTTTTCTTAGCTCATCTAATGCTTCATCTACCCCTTCCTTTATCAGGTTTCCCTGATTGGTTAAAAGTGGTGCATCCTCATGCAGTTGTTCATCAATAATACTATATAAATATTCACAGGGGTTGATTTGATCACCTAATTTCTTTAGCTCCGGTATTCCTGATTGAGTAAGGGCTTCTTTGATAGGAATAGTAAGGCCTAATGCCTTTTTTAACTGTAGCATTTCTCTCGGGTTAACCCTACCAACAGCCACTTTTGAAATCAGCCGCTCCACATCCCCCATGGGTTTTAGGCTGCTTTTTAATGCCTCCGCTAAAGCATTGTCCTTATACAAAGCCTCCACAATGTGTAAACGTTCTTCAATAATGGCTTTGTCTTTCACCGGCAAAACCATCCATTTCTTGATCATGCGAGAACCCATAGGAGTAAGTGTATCATCAAGAATAGAAATAAGTGGTATACCGCCCTCTTGTTGCGGGTAAACCAATTCCAGGTTACGAATGGTGAACTTATCCATCCATACATATTTCTCCTCTTCTATTCTTGAGATAGAGACAATATGGTCAATATCTTTATGCTCTGTTTCTTCCAGATAATGTAAAATAGCTCCGGCCGCAACTATCCCTTCTTGTATAGATTCTATACCAAACCCTTTGAGTGAATTAGTTTTGAAATGTTTTACCAGCTTTTCATAGGCAAAATCATAGGCGTAAATCCAGTCTTCCAGATAATGGGTATTGTAGTCATCAGAAAAAGCTTTTTCAAATTCCGCTCTTACTGCTTTAGAATAAATAACCTCCGAAGGCTGAAAACCCTGTAACAATTTATCTATGTATGGCTTTTTACCCGAAGCTGTCATAAACTCCCCTGTGGAGATATCAAGAAAAGCCACACCTAGAACATCTTTGGTAAAGTAAACTGATGCCAAATAATTATTTCTGCCCTGCTCCAGTACATTGTCATCAAAGCTAACTCCGGGAGTCACTAGTTCAGTGACACCTCTTTTAACAATCCCTTTTACTGATTTAGGGTCTTCTAACTGATCGCAAATAGCTACACGACAACCTGCCCTTACCAATTTAGGAAGGTAGTTATCCATTGAATGGTGAGGGAAACCTGCGAGTTCTATATGAGAGGCAGAGCCATTAGCTCTTTTGGTCAATACTATATTTAATATTTTACTGGCCTTAACAGCATCTTCGCCAAAGGTTTCGTAAAAATCACCCACGCGAAACAGTAATAAGGCACCGGGATATTTAGCCTTGATCTGATTATATTGCTTCATCAGCGGTGTTTCGGTAGCTTCTTTAGCTTTGGTGTTGCTCTTGGCCATGCTCTTTGCAGAAATGTTGTTAGTTTTGTACCTCAAAGATGATAAAATATGAGGAAATTAGCCAACGAAGAACTCAATCGATTAGCATTAGAAGAAATAAAAGACGTAAAAAAGAATCCTATAGTGATTGTTTTGGACAATGTGCGCAGCATGAACAATGTAGGTTCTGCTTTTAGAACAGGCGATGCTTTTTTGGTGGAAAAAATATTTTTATGTGGCATTACCGCTCAGCCACCTCATAGAGAAATAAATAAAACTGCTTTGGGCGCAACTGAGTCAGTAGAATGGGAATACAGTTCCACTACCTCAGAGACTGTTCAAAAGTTAAAAGCAGAAGGGTTTGTAATAATGAGTGTGGAACAAGCAGAAGATAGCTTAAGTTTAGAAAAATTTACACCTGAACCAGGTAAAAAATATGCTTTCATCTTTGGTAATGAGGTATATGGAGTGGAGCAAGAAGTAGTAAACGCCAGTGATAACTGCCTGGAAATTCCTCAGTTCGGAACTAAGCACTCATTAAATATATCTGTAAGTATTGGCGTAGTGATGTGGCATGCTGTTTTAAAAGGAAAAATGATAGCCTCATAATACTGGTACTTCTCATCAAAACTTTAAGTCCAGTGTAATATAGAAATTCCTTCCCGGTGATGGAATAATCCCAGGCCCCGGATAACCGATGGCTCTACGTGTAAAATAGTAATTATTAGTAAGGTTATTTACTCCCGCTTCTAATTGAGCAAATTTATAGCGGTATTTAGCACTTAAATCAACCACATGAAATGCAGGTATAATTCCATCAACCCCTGTGGCACTATGTTCTGCATTGGTCGCATCAGTAAATTGTTCATTTAGATAGGTTAGTTGAAGAGTAGACGAAAAATTTCTCCAGTCGTAATTTATTCCTGCTTTAATATTTAAATCAGGTACCAATTCAATTTTATTTCCTGCTATGGAATTTTCCTGAATTTCCTCGCTGTACCTGCCGCGAATAACTGCTGCGTTAAGAAAGGTAGAGAATTCATGAAGTGGATTTGAAAGCAACCATTTGCTCCAATTTAATTCGGTATAGGATTCAAAACCAGCAACGGCAGCATCTCCTACGTTGGTTCGGTACCGGTAGATTCGTGGAACGCCATCAATTGCATCATCAAATCGGAATAAAGCTCCCAAACGATCATTATAAGCCAGGTAGAATAAGCTCCAATCAAAATTCAAATAGCTGGAATGGTTACCTCTAAAGCCCAAATCAGCATTATAACCTTTTTCATCTTTCAAATTGGGGTCCACCAATAAATTTGAATTATTTACCCTTAGATCATTAAAATTAATGGCACGGTAGTTCATGGAAATATTTCCATACCATTCAAGGTCGGCGGGTGTTTTATAACTAATGCCCAATCCTGCCAAAACAAAAGAGCGGTTTAACTCCTTAGTTTCATATAAAGTTTTATCAGAAATGGTATTACCGGCTAAATCCTCAACTGTTTCTCTATAAGTACCATCACTCATAGTACTTATATATTCCCAGCGCATTCCTGGGGTTATACTTAATCGATCATTTATATTGATTATATTTTCGGCAAATAAAGCAATGTTTCTGGAAGGGTAGCTAAAGGAAAGATCTTCCAGGTTATCGGGGTTGAGGTATCGAAAATCGGCATCATACCCACTTGGCCCTAGTCCTTGTCGCTGCTGAGTATTACCTTGAAAATACCTTGCTCCTGCAGCTAGAGCATGAGTTTGCCCAAATAATTCATATCTATGTAAAAGTCTTAGTTCAGAACCAAAATTCTCGTAATCGTCCCATAACAAATTCCTTTCCTCTTCAGGAAAATCAGTTTGTGTAACACGCTCAAGGTTTCCTAATGCTTTCCTTGAGCCTATTAAGCCAAAAGTTTTCCAATTAAGTTTAGTTTGATCACTGATTCGGTAATCCAAAACAATAGCGGGAATATTCCACTGAATGGCAAACCAATTTCTATCTCTCACCGACTGAGTAGGATCCTGCTCAAACATTCTATCTGTAAGACCACCTGCTTGTTGAGCAAGATAATCCATATGGGTAAACTCAAAACATAAGTAAAGCTTATCACCTATATCAAAATTTACATCCGCAAATAAGGTGTTGGCCTCAAATGATTCATTATCTCTAAATCCATTCCCCTGCTTGCGTTGGTAATAGACAAAATAATCCATCTTTTCCATATTTCCTGAAACACTATTATAGGAGCTGAATAATCCGTAACTCCCTACTGTATTTCGTGTATGAAATTGAAAAGGATCACCTTCTGGTGCTTTTTTAAATAAGAAGTTAATCATACCGCCAAATTGCGTTCCATATTGCAAAGATGCGGCCCCACGTACCACTTCAATTTTAGATAATGCTTCTACAGGAGGTGTATAATAACTTTCCGGGTACCCCAGAGGATCTGCCGAAATATCATAACCGTTTTGGCGGGTGTTAAAATTGGATGTACGGTTGGGATTTAACCCTCTTCCTCCTATACCTAACTGTAAACCTCCACCGTCACTTTCCCAAATATTAAGGCCTGGCACCTTGGCAAAAACTTGTCGGGCATTGTTGGTAGCTAGGTTGCCATTAATCTGGTCGATATTAATC
>JBEPWY010000249.1:0-5752 GCA_041642185.1 Marivirga sp. | reverse complement strand
ACCAACCTATAGGTACTATCCATAAAGAACTTACAAAAGAATACTTAGCATTGTTTGGTGCAAATCCTGCTGAAATTAATATTGCCCAGGCACAACAATTCAACTTAATGGGGGATCCGGCTTATCGGTTATTTCCGACTGACAAACCGGATTTAGCAGTGGAAGATGAGGATTTGGAAGTGGTATCATTAGATGGAAATCCTGTTGATGCGCTTACAGAAGAATTTGGAATAAATGTAATTATAAGAAATTTTGGAATTACCCCTACAGATTCTTTTGGTGTTTCTGTAAAAAGAATTTTACCTGATAATAGCGTAATAGAACAGGACGTGCAATATTTTCCGGCTGTGTATTATCAGGATACTGTGCAAGTGCAGATTTATAATGAGAATATTGAAAGCTTCGGACAAAATACTTTCGAAATTATGCTTGATCCTACTGATTCCATTAGTGAAATAGATGAAAGCAATAATTTAGCAACCATTGAATACTTTATTTCTATTGGTACCACTATTAATTTATACCCTTATAATTT
The DNA here is from genome assembly GCA_041642185.1 of Marivirga sp. Classification (GTDB taxonomy): domain Bacteria; phylum Bacteroidota; class Bacteroidia; order Cytophagales; family Cyclobacteriaceae; genus Marivirga. Next base: position 5,217 of record JBEPWY010000249.1, on the reverse strand, counting down.
CTCATTTGTAAGTGAGCAATCTGCCACTTTAACAGCACAGTCGACGGATCTTTTTTCTGAAGAGCGTGATTTTCTTTTTGAATTGGATACTAGCAGTAATTTTACAAGCTCTTTTCTGCAACAGCAGACTGTAAATGCAAAAGTTATTGCTATCAATAATGTGAATTTGCTTAATACACCAAATCAGGCTTATTACTGGCGCACCAAATTTGCTGATCCAAAAGCGGGTGAACCTGACCAATGGTCGACATCTTCATTTATCTACAATGGAACACCTCAGCAGGGTTGGGTGCAAAATCAAATTGAACAATTTAAGGCTAATGATATAGAAGGACTTAATATTCAAAATGGCCCTTGGTCTTTTGAGGAAAACACTTTTCAATTGGAGGTAATTAATCCTGCCAACTTAAAGGATCAGCGCTTAAGTATTATCATTGATGGAACTGAGTTTTCTACATTCGGTTTTTTTACTGATCCCTGCGAAAGGGAGACATTGAATTTGGTAGCATTCGATCGTTCATCAGGAGCTCCATACCGCATTTTAAGTAATGGTGATTTTGATGTATTGGATCCGCTGTCTTGTGGCAGAAGTCCACAGGTAATTAATCAAATCCGAAATCCACAATTAAATCAACCGGAAGTATATTTTAAGAAATACTATGATGAATTGCCTGCCGGTGATTTTGTATTACTTACTTCTTACGATAGTGTTGCCTGGAATATTTTACTGGCCAATAACAGAACAGAATTGCTGGATTTGGGAGCTTCTTCAGCAAATATCGATAATTTGCAAAACGGCGACCCATATATATTGTTAGGCAAAAAAGGAGCTGGTGCCGGCAATGGAATTGAAGTAGTTGCAGACCCCGCTTCTCCTGATCCTAAAAATGAACAAGTCATCAGTTTATCGGAAGTAGTTGAAGCTAGGTATGAGCGAGGGACTATTTTCACAAAACAAATAGGGCCTGTAAAAAAATGGATAAGCTTAGATGCTGAATTTGGAGATGTGGAAGTAAATGATAACATCCGAATAGATGTATTTGGTGTTGATACTTTAGGTAATCAGAATTTATTATTTTCAGATGCAATTTTACCGCTGGATATAAGTAGCATAAATTCTCACTTATTTCCATACCTCAAGTTAAGAGCTACTATTTTTGACCCAGTTGATTTAACAGCTGCAAGATTGCTGGAGTGGAAGGTCAATTTTGATGAAGTGCCTGAAGGTGTTCTGCTTCCAACTCAAAACACTACTGAAGCAGTAAAAACAGTAGGTGAAGGGGAAGAGTATCAATTAAAATATCGTTTTTTAAATGTGACACCCAATACATTTTCAGATAGCATTATATATCATTCACGTCTTTTCAATAATGCCACACGCACCTTCTACAATACGTATGACACTATTCCACCCTTAACGGGATTTGCTGAAAGCGAATTAATGTTTTCTCCCAATACCAAAGGGATAATTGGTGAAAATGACATAAGGCTGTTTATAAATAGCGGTAAACCTTTTTCTGAAAAGGTTTTTTCAAATAATATTATCAATTATAATGAAGTGCTGGATGTGAAAAAAGACTCATTACCTCCATTTCTTGAAGTTACTTTTGACGGTATTAGTATATTGGATGGCGACATTGTTTCGCCAAGCCCTGTAATCAGAATGGAATTGAAAGATGAGAATTTATTAATCCCAAAGCAAGACACAACAGGTATCACGATTGAGCTGCAGCAATTTTGTGAAGGTTGCATAGCAAAGAGAATCTCTTTTTCCAATCCACGCCTGGAATGGAGCCCTGCTACTGACGAGAAACCTTTTAGTGTTCAGTATCATCCGGAAAGCCTGGAAGATGGAACTTATCAATTGAGGGTACAAGCCACTGATGCAAGTGATAATATGGCAGGCACTGAACCTTATAAAATAAAATTTGAGGTGATCAATGCTTCAACCATTACCAATTTTTATCCTTATCCCAATCCTTTCTCTACTCAAACAAGGTTTGTATTTACTTTAACAGGTTCAGAAATACCTTCTGAAATTAAAATACAGGTACTTACTGTTACAGGAAGAGTAGTTAGAGAGATTTTACAGGATGAAATAGGGCCGATCCATATTGGCAATAATATTACTTCCTATGCCTGGGACGGGCGCGATGAGTTTGGAGATATTCTGGCAAATGGGGTTTATTTATATCGGGTATTGGTAAGATTGAACGGAGCATTTATGGAACAAAGATCTACGTCGGCAGATAAAGCATTTAAAAAAGGCTACGGGAAATTATATATTCTCAGATAAGATTGGTAGTTAAATACATTCCTAAAGTAACCGCTATTAAGGAAATTGCAAAACTAGCAATGGAATAAATAACGAATTCAATAATCCCTCCGCTCATAATAAATACATAATTTTCGAAAGCGAAAGCTGAAAAGGTTGTAAAGCCTCCGCAGAAACCGGTAAGTAATAATAAATGTAGTGCTTCAGATTTTATACCTGATTTAATAAGCCAGCCGAAAATCAGGCCGAATAGTAAACTCCCTGCTATATTGGCTATCAAAGTGCCGTAAGGATAATTTCCCTTACCTAATTTATCAGCAAGAAGAACTACAGCATATCTGGCCATGCTTCCTGCAGCACCACCCAATCCCACGTACAATAAAGATTTTATCATCTAAGGACTATTTTATTTATTAGCAAATTTACTTTCCCACTGCTCTCGGTCGTATACCAGCTTTCCATCCTCGTCCCATTCCTGATTAATATAAGGCTTAAAATCCTTGTCAAAGGGATCACTTCCATATTGAATTGTTTTTTTTCTGCGTCTTCGTTGAGGCTGATACTCAACCCACAGACCCACTTTTTCATCAAACCTGTATTCGCCTTGTACAGCTACCTGACCATTCTTGTGGAAATATAAATATGTGCCTTCTTTTTCACCATATACTATAGGAATAGCTTCTTTTACCTGAGTTCTTTCCTCATCATAATAAGTGATTTTAGAATCAATGGGCCAACCTTTAAAGTAAACTTGCTTATCCATGAGGATACCATTAATGTCATAACGCATCCAACGGCCATGCTTTAAGCCGTTCCAATACATGCCCGACTCAATTACCATATCATCTTTTTCTTTTCTGTAAGGCCCGTGTAATATAGCAGCAAACTTAGGGTCCGGATTTTTAGTGCTCCTAATGCTTTTTCTTTTAAAATCATACCAATAAAAATCACGTACATAAGGATCAGGACCTACATAATCCTTCTTTAAATAATTGAAAAGCTCTCGGGTTACATTATTACCATAACCAGAAATAGTAAACTTTTTACGTGTTTTTTTATCGTAATAAAAATTGCGTTTTACTTTTTCTTTCTTTTCTTCTTTTTCCTCCTCCTCCTCCTCTTCCTCTTCACCCAACTCAATGGTTACAGGTGCTCCGTCAAGAAATTGAAAAGTAGTTCTTACGCTGTCACTTGCAGTTGCAACAGTATCTTGTTTCTCTTCAGTCTGTGAAAAAGCTAATAGCGGAGTCGCTAGCAGTAATATATTTAGGATGATTATATTTCTCATTACTTTCAAAACGCAAACAGCCCGAAGATATTGAATTCCCCGGGCTGTTCATAATATTTATTTAAATTTGAAATCAGAATTCATGGCTATGGCATTAAATTAAATGTCACAGACTTAAAAACAAATTTAATCCATCATCTGTACACTTCTGCTGATAAAGGAAGTCAAATCCTTACCGTTTAACATATTCTGTGACAGTAATCCTAAATCATAACCTTGTTTAGCCAATGCTTTCTGCTTTTCAGCATCCGTTTCTTTCAAGATTTTTCCGGCTAATTTATGATTCCCATTAATAGTTAGGTTAAACTGATCAGGCATAGAACCCATAAACGGCATTCCTCCACCGCCCGTTTGAGCCATATCTTTCATCCTTCTCATAAATTCCGGTAGAGTGATAGTAACCGGTAATTCATCAGGTGAAAGTGCTTCAACAGCAATCGTCATTGATTTATTATTGACTGCCTCTTCAAAAACTTTCTTAAGTTTCTCAGTTTCTTCCTCAGAAAGCACGCTTTCGGATTTTTCATCTTTGTCGATCAGTTTATCCACAATATCTGCATCTACGCGCTTCATACTGGTTTTTTCCAGCTTCTGCTCCAGCATATTAATAAAGTGGCTGTCGATAGGACTGTTTAATAGAATAACATCATAGCCTTTCTTCTCAGCTGAAGTAATAAAAGCATCCTGTTTTGCAGGGTCAGTAGCATAAATGATATTTACACTACCGTCTTTATCAGTCTGGTTGGTCTTCACCTGTTCAGTATACTCGTCCAGTGTGAAATATTTATCCTGATTGATGCTTTTCAACAGACAGAAGCTTTTCGCTTTGTCGTAGAATTTATCATCGCTCATCATTCCATACTTAATGAACAAGCCAATACTTTCCCATTTCTCTTCAAAGGATTTTCTTTCCTTCTTAAATAAATCATTAAGCTTATCGGCTACTTTTTTAGTGATGTGGCTGTTAATTTTCTTAACATTGCTATCAGCCTGTAAATAACTTCTAGATACGTTCAACGGAATATCTGGTGAGTCAATTACACCATGTAGTAACATCAAAAATTCAGGAACTACATCTTTTACTTCATCTGTAATAAATACCTGACGGGAGTAAAGCTGGATTTTATTTTTTGACATTTCCAGTTCATTCTTAATCTTAGGGAAATATAATATTCCTGTCAGATTGAATGGGAAATCTACATTTAAGTGAATCCAGAAAAGCGGTTCTTCACTGAATGGGTACAATTCTTTATAAAAGTTGATGTAATCTTCATCCTTTAAATCGGCAGGCGACTTTGTCCAAAGTGGCTCCGGATTATTGATTACATCCGGCTTGGTGATTTTTTCTTCTTTGGCGTCATCTCCTTCACCTTTTTTGATAGTTTCTTCTTTTTCACCAAAAACGATTGGTACAGGAAGAAATTTACAATATTTATTTAATACTTCTCTTACCCTGTGCTCTTCTAAAAATTCTTCTGAATCTTCGTTGATGTGAAGTATAACTTCACTACCTCTTTCTTTTCTGTCGCCTTCAGTTAACTCAAATTCAGTGCTTCCGTCGCATACCCAATGGGCAGGAGTAGCATCTTCTTCTCTTGAAAGTGATTTAATTTCAACTTTTTCTGCCACCATAAAGGCAGAGTAAAAACCTAAG
>JBEPWY010000248.1:0-5760 GCA_041642185.1 Marivirga sp. | reverse complement strand
GTGGCTTCGCCTCTATGCAATATCGTTTTTCTCAAAAAAATATTAAGAGCTATAAAAAAGCAGTCATTTCATTGAAAGGTGACGGAAAGACTTATCAATTTAGGATAAAATCCAACCTAAAAGAAAAAGCTTCTTATGTATTTACCTTCAAAACCAGCGACGATTGGGAAACTATAGAAGTGCCATTAAATGAGATGCGACCTGTTTATCGAGGAAGGAAATTAGACATACCGAACTTTTCTGCAGATACAATTGAGGAAATACGTTTTTTGATTGGCAACAAAAAGGAAGAGGATTTTCACATGGAAATTGATAAGATCAAGTTGGAGTAGTCTTCTATTAAATACTTTTGTCAATCCCGGTTCTCTACCGCTACCACTATCTGTATAATAGCTTTTTAACCAACCCGACCTCTGGTTAGCACTCATTTTGAAGGAGGGGAACTTCGCTTCCAGCAGGCTGTTATTGTTTTTCACAATCTGCTGCTGTCCTTTTGAAGGAGAGCTTTCCGCAGGATTGATTACTCTTATTCTTTTTTAAAATTAATCATAATAGTCTCCAATACATTTTCAATTGCATCAAAACTGTTTTGTTTTCAAATCCAATCACTTTAATCCCAGACATGTGAAGAAATATGGTTCTTACCTGATCATATTCAAAACCTGCCGAAGTAAAATGACCGGCACCTTCTAATTCAATATAATTTTTTTTCAGCAGGAAAATAGAGGTTCAGGATATAATAACCATCAGCTATCGAAATATCCTTTTAAATTAATCTGCTAAAAAACATCTACTATCTTTACGGCATTAAAACAATAGCTTTATGACCAGAGCATCTATATTCATTTTACTTAATATCTACAGCCTAACCCTATTTGCTCAGAGTTATTTACCTTCGTCTACTACCAATCAATTAATTTCTCACTCTTTTTACACCCTGAGCTATTCAGAAACTCATGAACAACCTGAGTGGGTTTATTATGAACTGAGCGCAGCTGAAGTTATTAATGTTAGGGCCAGGAGAAGTGATAATTTCAGGGAAGACAGTAAAGTATTGACAGAAAGTGCAGCATTAGCAGATTATAGAAACAGCGGATACGACAGAGGTCACCTCGCTCCTGCCGGAGATATGGCTTTTAGTTCAAGGGCCATGAACGAAAGCTTTTATATGAGCAATATGAGTCCTCAGCACCCATCATTTAACAGAGGTATTTGGAAAAAACTGGAAGAACTGACAAGGTCATGGGCGGTTGAAAAATCCATACTATACATAGCTACAGGCCCTGTTTTGGAAAATGGACTTTCTACCATCGGCACTAATGGAGTAAGCATACCTCGCTACTATTATAAAGCCATTATGGATTATGATGAATCAATTTGTAAATTTACCACTATTGCATTTCTTTTGCCTAATCAGAAATCACAGATGTCTTTAGATTCATTCACCATAAGTATTGATAGTCTTGAGGGTATTACTGGAATGGATTTTTACCCCCAGCTGCCAGACTCTATTGAAAATATTATTGAAGCCAATTTTGATTTAAGCCAATGGCATTGGGAAGCTAATAGTATAAATAAAAATTTATCAATAAATCAGAAAAGAATCACCCTGGTGCAATGCAAGGGAATTAACCAAAATGGGGATCGATGCGAAAATCATATAAGAAATGATGGTGACTGGTGTTATTTGCACGAAAGTCAATCAGGTGAAATTGATGAAAACAAAAGTTCAACAAAAAAATCTATTTTGGTAAGATGTATTGAGCATACCAACACTGGTGCCCGCTGCAAACTTAAAACTTTATCTTCTAAGGTTAAATGCCGGAAACATAGAGGTAATTAAGGTTATATTTAGAATGTCTGAGCTAATGTCAGATAAAAAAACACCGGCAATTAATGCCGGTGTTTAACTATATTATCAGAAACAGCACTTAAGAATGTAACTTAATCACATTCATTATATGCAATCTTGTCAAAAACCAAACTAGCATCTGAAGCACCTCCCTGGTACCAATTGGAATTCCATGAGCTTATGGAAGAAAAATTACTATAAGGCCCCCAAATATTTCGGGTTTCTAAAGGCCATTGCCAATCTTCGGATATTATAATTCCGTTGGGAAATTTTTTACCTACTCCTTCAGGATATATCCCATTCGGATCAACAAATTCATAAGTATCCCTTGCTGTATTACCTGTAATTTCCCAAATGTGAAGATCATAATTTGGATTTACAGATTTAACTCTAATAAAAGGATCTATATAAGACTCAACTAATCCATCAGAATATTTACCCAATTCTCCATATACTATAATTTCATATTCTTTCGTACTGGTTTCAAGGCAATTAACTTCCCACGTATTAGTGCCAAATTCATATTGTCCTATGTTGTTTGCAGGAATAGCAGTTCTTGTATTATTAAAAACCTCAAGAGTAAGTGTTCCATTTGAATTTTGTATAGTATTACCCCCATCAAGAGAATAAGCTCCCATTATAGGTATATTAACCCTAAATGCATGCGCATAACCAGCTCCTCTGGCTATTGCTATAAATTTTAATTCTAGAATAGATGACTCTACACCGTTATCTACTATGTTTTGAGTTGACTGGATCACAAGATCATTGTAGTCAGCATCATTGCTTAAGTTCACATTTTGATTATCACTATTAATATCTTCCCATGCATAAGTAAAATCTACCTTTTCCGCACAGGCAGGAAAGCAATATTTAAAGTAAGTCGCCCAATTTTTTCCAGGAAAATCGAGAGATTGTGGATCGTCACAAACAGCGCCCCAAGCTGTTTCACCGTTTGATAAAGCAGCATGTGAAGCAATATTAATACACTCTAGATCCACCAGATCTGCCTGATATCGGTTAATTCTTACTGTATGCGAAGTAACCATCTCGTTATTTCCCCATTCCTTTTTATACTCAAATTTACCGGGTATAGGATTTCCGTTTTTATGAGGAACGTCTGTAAAATCTTCATCATCGCTGAAAAGATCCAGATGAACTTCCATAAGGTATACATCTTCCTGAGTTATTCGGTAAGTTACGTATAGATAATCCTGATCATGTGCCACCTCCATTATTCCGGCATCTATATGCTGCCCTGCTATTAAGCAGGTCTCAAAACATCCTACCGGCACTTCACCTTCATATGATTCAAAGGCATTTATATCCAGGTTATTATCAGACAACTTATTATTAGCTCTTTTTTCAAAGTCATCCATATTTCCATCGTTACATCCTGCTAAAAAAATAGCAAAAACAAGAGTTGCAAGAGAACTCCACTTAAGGTTGTTATAAGCTTTCATAATTATTTCGTTTAGTTGGTTCCATAAAAAATTACACGCTTTAACTAATTAAAATGTTTTAAAATCAACATAAAATAATTAAAGAAAGTCTATAAATATTTTAATTTGTTACTTTTTAAAGTATATATTAAGATATTAGACACCCATTTAATTTTCACCAATCATTAAATCCTCTTAATTAATAGAAATAAGTTAAAGCAAGTAAAATCTTTTCTTAATTGTATTTTGAGTTTTTGGATAGCTGTTTAGCAAGCAAAACACTCTGATTTAAGATGAGATATTCTACAATTTTAAACATTAAACATTTACTGTTGTTTGATACGATATTGTTTAATTAAAAATTTATAAAAATTATGCTATCACATTTAGTTTACGTGAGTGTCCGAAAGAAAGAATGCACGGAAGAAGAAATTGAAAATATTCTGGCGGCTTGCAAAAGAAATAACCCCAAATTAGATATTACCGGTGTTTTGCTTTATTCAAATACTCACTTTCTCCAGTACCTGGAAGGTAAATACAACGAAATCAGTGACCTATATGAAAAAATCAAAGGAGATACCAGACATAAAAATGTTGTATTAATTACTACCGGACCAATAAAAGAAAGAACATTCCCTAGTTGGGAAATGGGCTCTAAAAAAATAGAAGAAGATAAGGTTGAATTCCGGACTGACATGACTAAAAGCGAGGCCAATACCTTTCAAGATATCATTTCCGGCAAAGGTCAGGAAGGCAATAAAGCATTAACTCTAATTAAGAAATTTTTCAAATAATTCAGATATGGATATAGCAAAAGAAGAGATAGAAAGAAAATTAAGAGATATAAAAGCTATTGAATTTGGAGACTCATTAGAGGATGTTTCATCAAGTTTACTAATTGTTATGACCCTCTTTGAGGTGGATGATGACCCTGAAGTTATAATGGCTTGTAAATATAAACTTTATGAAGGAATTGCTTTGTTAAAAAAATATGGTGATGAACCAGGTGCAAAAGAAATAGAAAAAAAACTAGACTAATACGTTTATTCTATTTCTACTTTAGAAGCTTTCATTTCAGAAGGCTTGTTTTATAACCTGGTTATTTTCAGGAAAATCTAAACATAACCGACGCTTAATAATATTTTATCTATTATAAAGAAGTATTGGTCGATTTATACTAAAATAGCAATCCAACATATTAGTTTTTGCCGTACATAAACTAAACATTTACAATTATGAAACTCAATAAAGATTTAACTGCACCCATATTTAATTTAAAGGACATATTTGGCAGGAATATTAATTTGGAAGAATACAGAGATAAAAAGATTTTAATTGCATTTTTCCGACATGCAGGCTGCCCCTTCTGTAATTTAAGAGTTCATGCTTTAACTAAAGTGCATCAGGAATTAAAAGAAAAAGGATTGGAAATGATTTTCTTTTTTGAATCGAAAGAAAATGTTTTATTAAGAAGCATATTCCACAAAGAAGTTTCTCCAATTCCGTTAATTTCAGATCCTGAAAAACAATGGTATGGAGCTTACGGTTTGGAAACTTCAGGTTTCAAATCTGCTGTTAGTCATGTTACTACCTTTGTTCAAACTGCCTTTAAAGCTAAAATGAAAGGTTTACCTATGCATACAATGGCAGACGGGGAATCAATTAATACCATACCTGCAGAATTTTTGGTTGATAAAGATCTGTTGATCAAGAAAGTACATTACTCAAAGAGCTTAACTGATCGTTTGGATATTGATCTGATCCAATCGTTTGCAGAGGACAGTAGTATTTTTGATGAATCGAAAAAAGGAGGAAATGTAGCTGCATGATAATTCCATTTAATTATTAAACCTTTTTCAGCCATCCTTAAAATTTAACTATCTTAAAGTTTTTATTATTAGGGATGAAGTTAAAGTTTAAGGAAATTGGTCCGGGGGTGTTGGTTGCTGCGGCTTTTATAGGTCCGGGAACAGTCACCACTGCTACCATTACAGGTGCAGGGTATGGATACACTTTGCTTTGGGCAATTCTTTTTTCAATTTTTGCTACCATTATATTGCAGGAAATGTCTGCCAGATTGGGAGTTGTTACAGGAATGGGCGTGGGCGATGCTTTAAGGTCTAAAACTAAAAACAAATTTTTTAAAGTCATCTCCTTTACTTTAGTAATATTGGCTATAGTGGTAGGAAATGCAGCTTATGAAGCTGGTAACTTAACAGGTGCGGTGCTAGGTTTTGAAGTTTCCACCAGAATTTTTGGAATAAATCCACTACTTATATTTATTGGAGCTGTTACATTCATACTGCTATTTATAGGAAGATATAAGCTGATAGAGAAATTCCTCATGCTATTAGTCGGGATAATGGCCGTTGTTTTTATCATTTCAGCCATTTTGGTACAGCCAGATATAAATGCAGTCTTAAAAGGGCTCTTTATTCCTGTTGTTCCGGAAAATGCTACCCTAAT
>JBEPWY010000247.1:0-5770 GCA_041642185.1 Marivirga sp. | reverse complement strand
ATTATGGCAATTTAAATCTTTGAAAGCTTGCTTCAATCTTGTCACCATGCTCTCTTCACCTTTTCTTAGCCACACACGAGGATCGTAATACTTTTTATTTGGCGCATCAGGATCAGTTGAAGTACCGATTTGCATTTGTAGCCTATCCTCATTGGTTTTAGCATAATCTCTAACACCATCCCAGAATGCCCACTGCATATCCGTATCTATATTCATTTTAATGGCGCCGTAACCAATGGCTTCGGTAATTTTTTCAGGCTCTGAACCTGAACCTCCATGGAATACAAATAATACAGGTTTGTCTCCGGTGTTATGTTTTTTCTGAATGAAATCCTGTGATTTACTTAATATATCAGGACGTAATTCTACATTACCTGGCTTATAAACACCATGTACATTACCAAAAGAGGCTGCCACAGTAAAGTTATCACTCACTTGCTTCAGTTGCTCATAAGCATAAGCAACTTCCTCAGGTTGTGTATATAACCTGCTGCTATCAACACCAGTATTGTCTACACCGTCTTCTTCACCGCCAGTTATACCTAATTCAATTTCAAGTAGCATACCCATATCGCTCATTGGCTTAAGGTATTCTTTGCAGATGGCAATATTTTCTTCCAATGGCTCTTCAGATAAATCTAACATATGAGAGCTATACAATGGCTTACCATGCTTTTTATAATATTCTTTACCTGCTTCAAGCAATCCGTCAATCCAGGGAAGTAATTTTTTGGCAGCATGATCGGTATGCAATATAACAGGGACGCCATATTGCTCAGACATTAAACGCACGTGATGCGCACCGGCTATGCCACCAGCAATAGCAGCTTTTTGCCCCTCATTAGATAAACCTTTACCTGCATTAAATGCCGCTCCACCATTGGAGAACTGGATGATGACAGGAGAATTTACATCTCTGGCTGTTTCCAGCACCGCATTGATTGTGTTGCTGCCAATAACATTGACAGCCGGTAAAGCATATTTATTATCTTTCGCATGATGCAACAAATCCATCATTTCTTTTCCTGAAAGTACTCCGGGATTGGCCATATTTTTAAGTTTAGTTTTTGAGTTTTGATTTGTATCCCAAAAATGCCAATAATGAGAGAAATAAAAAAGCTTGAACTAAAGTAATTAAGGATTAAGATAAATAATTGCCACAATGGGGTAATCTTGTATTAGAAGAAGCAGCTTTTATTATAAACAAAAAAACACGGAGCAAAGCCCCGTGTTTTTTTGTTTTATGGTTATGAAGAAGATTTTTATCCACCATAGCCTGTATTTTGCTCAAGAGCAGGATTTGCTACCAAGTCGTTAGCTGGTATTGGAAAAATTTCTAAGAATGGATCAATAGCTGTTCCATCAATAGCGCCACCTTTCCAGGCCCACACATATTCACCACCGGTATACAAGCCAAATCTAATCAGATCAACTCGTCTTGAACCTTCAAAATAGAGTTCTCTGGCTCTTTCATCAATAATAAAATCTAACGTAAGTTCAGTAGTTGCTATATTTCCTGAAGCATCACCATAAGCTCTTTCTCTCAAAGCATTTATATAATTCAGGGCAGTACCTATATCACCACCTGACCCCCCTCTTAATACAGCTTCAGCATACATTAAATAAGCATCTCCTAATCGGAACACAGGGTAATCAGTGTCAGCAAATCCCACATCCGAACCATCCTCTCCGGTAGAGGTAACATTGGAAAATTTTGTTACAGCATAACCATTTGTAAATTCCAAAAGATCATTTATTTCTAATGTTTGTCCATCAGTATAAAACATTGCCCTGCTATCCACATCTCCCTCTACATCAGGAAATTTATTTACTAATGCTTCAGTGGTTCTCAAACCTGCCCAACCAGCAGAAACACCAAAATCCTCTGGAACCATAGTTCCTCCTATGGATGCGTTAACAAGAAAGGTGGTGCTTCCATAACTTTGAGACCTTAAACCATCAGATGGCAAAGTGAAAATTAACTCCTCGCTTAAGTGGTTATCAGCTTTAAACAGATTATCATACTCTGGTTCCAAAGAGTAAGAAGAATTTATTACTTTATTCAAAGCAGTTAAGGCTTCAGTACTCTTATTTTCGTTAATATAAACTTCTGCATTTAGGTAAAGTTTAGATTGCAACATCCAAAGTGCTGCCTGATCGGCACGACCGTATTCATTTTGCCCTGCAGCCACCATGTCATTTTCAATTTCACTAAGCTCCGTTTCTATAAACTGAAAAACATCTGCCGGTGGAGACTGGGCTGGTGGTGTAGTAGTTATTTGTGTTACTAACGGAATGTTTCTAAACAAATCCAACGCATGCCAGTAGGCCATTGCTCTTAAAAACCTCACTTCCGCTCTATAAGTAGTGATAATTGCCTTCTGACTGTCATCATAACCATACTCACTAAGCTGATCGGCAGTAGTAAGGCTTAAAAAATCATTCGAATAAGAGATAATCAGGAAAAGGCGATAATATAACACCTTCATAAACTGATTATCGGAAGACCAGGTATGCGTATTTAAATCCTGAATACCTGCATCAGTCCAGGCAATAACTGCTTCATCCGTGGTTAGTTCCTGTGCTTTCCAATACGACCGAATATAAGAAGTAAATCCTTCATCATTAACTAGTTGTAAATCAGGTTGTCCTGCAGGTCCCTGATTTCCTGTTAAACTATAGGAAGCATAAATTTTTGCTAAATAGCCGGTAGTATTGTCAAATGAACGAAAAGCTACATTTCCAGTACTACCATCTTGTGGCCGTAAATCCAAATCGGCACAAGCCATAACTATAAACGGTATAAATAATATTATTAATTTTTTCATCATTTCTAATTTTAAAATCTTGCGTTTACACCTAAAATAAAGGCAGTAGAGGGTGGAAAAATATTGTTATCGATTTCAGCTTCAGGATCCAACCCGGAGTAGCCTGTTAACGGAAGCATATTCTGAACCGTAGTATAAACCCTAAAATTAGCTGTCTCCCCAACATTAAAGTTATACCCAAGGCTAAGGTTATCAATTTTTACAAAATTACTGCTCTCCAGATAATAGTTTGATAATAAATGACGTTGATTAAAGTTTGTTTCCAAGGCTGAAACGTGAATATTATTCAATATATCCCCTTCTGTTAATCTGTTATAGAAACCATTTGCGGAAGCGAGATTGTTATAAGTTGTACCTCCAAATTTACCTCTTAAAGTGAATGAAAAATCAAAGTTTTTATATCTCATATTAGAGGTTAAACCACCCAATAAAGGTGATTGCCCTACTCCCTGAACCACCAAGTCATTTTCATTGATAATTTCATCACCATTAACATCCTCATAACTAGAGCTAGGTGAGCCCGGAATGGGATTACCTGATTCATCGTATAATTGATTATGAGCATAAAATGACGAAATAGGCTCTCCTACTTTCAGTACTTGAATAGTTTGTCCTATATCTCCAGATATACCTCCTACTTGTATTCCGGCAGAATTTTCATCCTGCTCAGTATTTAATTTAGTAATTTCATTCTTATTGTAGGTAAAATTAAAGTCTAGGTCCCAGGTGAAATCCTGTGTATCATATATAATATTGTTTAATGATAATTCCACACCACTGTTTCTCATAGAGCCAATATTTGTTATCACTCTGTCACCTACATTTGTACCTGCAGCTACTGGTGCATTAAATAATAAATCATCTGTATCTTTAATATAGAAGTCCACAGCACCTGATATTCTGCCGTTCAAAATCCCAAAATCAACACCTATGTTGGTGGACTTCAAAGTTTCCCATTTGATATTAGGGTCCACCGCATTGGGTCTTAATAACTGGTTATATTGATCTCCAAATTGATAAGAAGCAGTTAAAGTACTGAGGTAATAAAATTTCTCATACAAATAATCTCCAATAAACTGATTACCTGTTTCACCATAACCTGCCCTTATTTTCAAATTTGAAAAAACATTAGTAAGGTTCTGGAAGAAATCCTCTTCTATAATTCTCCATGCAATGGCTCCTGCAGGAAAATAAGCGACTCTATTTGCAGGGCCAAATCTGGTAGAAGCATCTCTCCTTAAAGTCACAGTAGCAATATATTTATTGCTCAATGAATAATTAGCCCGAACAAACTGAGATTCAAGCCTGTTGCGAACCGGGCTTAAATTAACCAATTTTATTTCTTCTTGTGGAATTTCATTGGCATCATTAAAACCTTTAATATCATCTCTTAGATTCTCACCATAATAACCATAACTTTCTCTGTATTGCTCATTAAATTCATACCCCAAGGTTATGTCAAAATCACTCTCACCGAAAGATTTATCGTACTTGAAATAGTTAAAATAAGTAAAAGTTTCAGCACGGGTAGAACTATTGGAAATAAATCCATTCCTATTATTATTTCTTAGAGTGAAAGGTTCAAAATAATTATTCTTGCCATCTTTTGTATCATAAGTAGCCACCGCATTAAAACTCAAACCTTCCACATAAGGAATTTTCAGATCCAGATTCAATGAGTTAAAAGACCTTCTGTTTTCACCCTGATTAACTTGTTGTTCAAGTACCGATACAGGATTTGTAGGGGCCAGTCCTTGTCCCGCCCATTCATAATATCCACCGAACTCTTCATTCTCAGAAACATAAATAGGTTTAGTTGGATCAAAAGCTGCTGCAGTTAATGCAACATTAGGTCTATACTGATCTTGATTTAAAGCATTTTTGGTATTAAAAGTTACCGTTAAGTTATCATTTAAGAACTTCCCAGATAATAATAATGATAATCGCGTTACAGTATTTTCATCGCCTACAATTATTTCATTATTATTCATACGGTTAATTGATGCCCTATAATTTAATTTATTGGTACCGCCGCTAAAAGAAAGGTTATGATTTTGACTGATAGTATTTCTGGTAACAGCTCCAAACCAGTCAGTATCTTCATCACCCAACTGCCCTAATCTCTGAGGAGCTTTAAGCTCCACTGCATTTCTAAAATTTTGCGTACTTAAAAAATCTGGTTCCTGCAGAATAGCTGAATAGACAGCCGAACCATCATAAACTACTGTGGTTACTCCTTCTTTAGCTTTTTTAGTAGTATACATAATTACTCCGGCAGAAGCCCTTGAACCATAAATGGCCGTGGCTGAAGCATCTTTCAAAACAGTAACGGATTCAATATCAGCCGGATTAATAAAGTTCAATGCATTTCTTGTGCCTGCCACCCCGTTATTATCGACCGGAACACCATCAATAACAACCAAAGGTTGCTGTTGCGCATTTATTGAGCCTTGTCCTCTTATGATTATAGAAGCCCCTCCCGATCTTGTATTTCCTGGAGAAACATTAACCCCTGCAATTTTACCTGTGATCAACCTTTCCGGACTTGCAATTTGGCCAGTGTTAAAATCTTTTTCATTTACTGTTGATACTACTCCGGTTACGTCCTCTTCTTCCTGTGTCCCATAACCTACCACTACTACTTCTCCGAGTTGAGAAATATCTTCCTTTAAAGTTACGTCAATTACAGAACGTGAGCCAACTTCAACTTCCTTAGTTTTATATCCTATAAAAGAAAAAACCAAAGTAGCTCCCTTAGGAACTGTAAGTTGATAATTACCATCCAAATCTGAGGTAGTTCCATTGGAGGTCCCTTTTATCATGATACTTGTACCAGGAAGGGTTTCACCCATTTTTGAATCCTTTACAGTACCAGATACTGTTCTCTCCTGCGCTATACTTGTAAATGAAATCAAAAACATACTAAAAACCATCAGGGATAA